>NZ_JBITCT010000012.1:0-238900 GCF_044453465.1 Streptomyces sp. NPDC051677 | reverse complement strand
ACGCCGACCTGGTCCTGACCACGCTGGAGTACGCGCTCGCATCCCGTGAGGTCGAGCCCGGCAAGCTCATCCACCACGCCGACCACGGCTGTCAGTACACATCCATCAAGCTCACAACTCGGCTGATGCGAGCGGGAGTTGAGGCGTCCATGGGTTCCGTCGGGGACTCGTACGACAACGCCCTCGCGGAGAACCTCTGGATGCTCATCAAAACCGAATGCATCCGCGGCCGCACCTTCACCACGCGGGCCGAGGCCAACCTCGCGCTCTTCGAATACATCGACGGCTTCTATAACTCCCGCCGCATCCAGGAACGGCTCGGCTTCCTCAGCCCGATCGAGTTCGAGGAGAAGCACTACGCCGAACAGGCGACGGCCGAACCAACGAATCTGAACACCCATCAACCCCTGCTGACCAGCTGATCAGCACATCCCGCATGACGGGGGAACCTCAGCCATCCAAGGAACCTGCCCATGCCGCATCGTCCGACCGTTTCCATCACGGAGCTTTCCGTTTCCGACGGCGAAGCCGGGCCCTATGGAATCACTGCCGGACCAGACGGCGCATTATGGTTCACAATGGTCCATCACGGACGGATCGGCCGGGTCACGCCCGACGGCGACAACGTCTCCTACCAGATCGAACCGGCTTCCAGCGGGCCGTCGATCATCGCGGCGGGGCCCGACGATGCACGGTGGTTCACCGAGTTCCGCAGCCACCGCATCGGCCGCATTACGACGGCCGGAGAGATCGCCTCGTTCCCGCTGCCGACTTCGGATGCCGGGCCGTTCGGGATCGTGGCAGGCCCTGATGACGCGCTGTGGTTCACCGAAGCCGGCGCCGACCGCATCGGCCGCATCACGACCAGCGGTCACGTCACCGAGTTTCCCCTTCCGATCGCGGGAGCCTTCCCATCAGCCATCGCCGTCGGCCCGGACGACCGGCTGTGGTTCACGATGAATCAGGCGAACGCGATCGGCGCCATCGGAGGCGACGGCGCCATCACCGTCCATTCGTTGCCAACGCCCGCCAGCGCCCCGGTCGGCATCACAGCTGGCGCCGATGAAGCCCTGTGGTTCGTCGAGATCGGAACCGGCCGGATCGGACGGATCACCCCGGACGGGAAGATCGATGAGTTCGCCCTGCCCGACCCCGCGTCACGCCCGCACGCCATCGCCGCCGGCGCCGACGGGAACTGCTGGTTCACCGAGTGGGGAACCAACCGCATCGGACGGATCACCCCTGACGGCCGAATCGACGAACACGATCTCCCCAGCCCGTCCTCGGAACCCCACGGCATCGTCCAAGGACCGGACGGCGCAATATGGGCCGCACTCGAGATCGGGACGATCGCACGCCTCACCACACACTGAGACGCCATATCACGGGCACTGACGGCTATTTCACCGAACTCCTCGGCACAGCTCCGTACGCCGACAGTGTCGCTGCCTCTCATCGAGATTTCCGAGCCCTGAGATCATCAAGTGCTGCTCGAAGCCGGGCGATCCATGGCGTCCGTTCCGGTCCGTACGAGCGACGGTTCCATCGGGCCGGGGCCCAGGGTGCTGCGATGACAGTCCCGCCCAGGTCAGGCGGACAGCCGCCACAGCGGTGTCTGTGTCCGGGCTTGTTCCGGTGGTGCCTCACGGACCAGGTGGTAGAGGTTCTCGAAGTACACCTGCCAGCGGTCGGGATCCGGCAGGGAGTTTTCCACCCGTCGGGTCCGCTCCGCTCTGACCAGCGGCTCCATGCGCTCCCACACAGAGATCACCGATCCGCCCAGGTAGCCGGAGACTGGTTCGATGTCCACCACCCCGTGGGCCACCAGGGCACCGAGGTTGTCGTAGTACCAGGCCAGCTCACGCACCAGGTCGCGTCCCTCCTCCGGCAGCCCGGCCAGGCCGAGGGCGGAGTTGCAGGCGGGCAGTTCCTCGTGCACGAACGTCCGCGCCTGCGCCAGCCGCGCGCTCCGATGTTCCCGAAACAGATCCACAACCACGGGCAGTGCGTTGGCGTGCTGCGAAAGCCTCAGCTGCCGAAGCGACACCAGCCCGGACACCGCGAATGCCAGCAACGACACCACCAGCGCCGCGATCTCCATCCCGCCCCCACTGTCTCAGCAGTTCCCACGTCGCCTTCCGTACCCTGCGTGGCACTCCGCCACCCTGGTCGTTTCGAGACCGTCGTCGGCACCGACCGAGCGACCCGTACGTGAGCACCCGCTCCTGAAGGACTGGGCACGTGTGCGAAGGGGCGCGGAGATGTTCTCCGGGCCCCTTCGCCGTGCTTACCCGGACTGCTGAGGAGGCACGACGACCCAGGCGCCGCCGGGGGCGGATTCGGTGCCGTCGGCGTGGAGCGCCGTCACCCAGTAGAAGTGGGTGGCCCGGGCGGTGGCCGCGGTGTCGGTGCACGACAAGGCGGTGAACGGATCCGCGGTCAGCGGCTCCGCCCTGGAGGTTCGCCGAATCGACGATCCGGCTGGTTCCCGCCCGGACCCGGCCCACGTACCTGTACCGGCTACAGGAAGTCAGAGGCCCTCCGATCGACGTGGTCGACACCAGCAGCACCCGTCGTGCGGCGCGGTCTTCTCCCGGAGGCATCTATGTCTGCCGGGACGGCCGCGGCAGGCCCAGGTGGTCGCCCGTGCAGTGGGTACGGAACAGGCCGCGGCGGCGCAGCCCGGGGATCACACGCTCGGCGAAGTCGCACGCCGTCACAGTCAGGCCGACGAGGACTGCGGTGGCGGCGAGCGGGACGGCGGTGCTGCGGCGTATGGCGGATGTACCTCAACTCCGGTAGTCCGGACGGCCATTGATTGGGGCCGATCAGACGCAGGCAGTCGGGATCGTCCGGGCCGGTCTCAAGCGCCGTCTGCTCGGGGCCGATGTCGATCTTCTCCCGCCAGTCGGCGCTTCCCGCAGTGCATTCGGTGCGGTGCGCGTATAGCCCCCGGAACTGAGGCGCGTTGAGGTTCTCGATCTCCAGCCGCTGCTCCTCCGGCAGCGCGAAGAAGCGGCGTGCCGACGCTCAACGCCTCCTTCCGCAGTGCCGCGGGGACGCCGTGCCCGGTGACATAGATGAAGCCCACCTCGTGTGCGGCGCAGCGGAGTTCGGCGAGGAAGGCGTCACGGACCGCGTCCGGGGCGTGGAAGCCGGCGATGTCGATGACAGGCAGGACAGTGGACTGGGTCATGGGGGCCTTCACGGCAGGGCGGACGCACGCGCCTCACAACTCCGGGCTGAGAGCGGCTGGTTGAGAGCGAGAGAAGGCTGCCGGCAGAAAGAGAAGAGCGAGGTCTCGAGCCGTCGAACGGCGATCAGCAACAGACCTGGTCGAACTGGTCGGCGCGGCGGCTCACCCAGAACGGGTCGAGCAGCACCGTGTGTGCCGTGCCGATGGTCTCCATGGCCCGGATCAAAGCACAACGGGAATGACGCGTCCACCATGCGTCCCAGCGGATGAGATGCCCGTCCGCCATGTTCGACCTTGACACTCACAGGGGCAGGCGACGTACGTTGAACGGGAAAGTCACTGACAGGTGGAGGCTTTGATGCACGTACTGGGCGCGGCATCGCGCGGTGCCTGCACCGGTGCGCGGCTCATCACCCGGCGGCATGTCGACTACTGCCGTACCTCCTCCGCCGTCTGTCCTTCCGTACACGTCTGATCATTGCCGGCCGTCCCGTCGGCCGTTCCGTCGTGGCCCTACGTCTTGCGGCCGCGAGTTCGCGTGTATCTCGGAAGGAATGCCCCTTGTCCGGCCCCGCCCTGCACCTCGCCGTCGAGATCGACGGCGACGGCGCCCACCCCGCGGCCTGGCGCCGCGCCAGCCACTCCCCCGACCAGTTGCTCACCCCGCGTCGCGTGGCCCAGGTCGCCGCCGTCGCCGAGAACGCCGGGTTCACCCTGATCACCGTGGATGACGACGTGCTGCCGCCCGGCGCCTCACCGGATCCGGTGGGCCGTATCGGCGCGATGGAGCGAGCGGCCTTCGTCGCGGCGTCCACAAGCACCATCGGGATCGCCCCCGTCGTCCCGGTCACCTACGCCGAACCCTTCCACGTCTCCAGCCAGTTGGCGTCCCTGGACCACATCTCCGCCGGTCGCGCCGGGTGGGTGGTGGCGGAGGAGGAGCGTCCCGAGGCGGCCCGTGCCTGGGGGCGGCCGCCGGTCGCCGACGCCGCAGCGCGGGCCCGGGAGTCCCGGGACGGCGTGGAGGTGGCCCGCGCCCTGTGGGACTCATGGGAGGACGACGCGGTCATCCGGTCCGTGGCCACCAGCCGCTACCTCGACCGCGAGCGGCTGCACTACACCGACTTCACGGGCGAGACGTACGCCGTCAAGGGTCCGGCGATCGTGCCGCGCCCGCCCCAGGGACAGCTCGTCGTCCTGGGTCGGCCGGACCGGGTTCCCGCCGCACAGCTCGACGTCGCTCTCGTCGAGGGGCGCGACCTCGCGTCGGTCGCCGCAGCCGCTGCCGGAGTCGGCACGCCCCGCGTCTTCGCCGAGGTCGAGGTGGCGCTGGACACCCCGGAAGCCACGGCCGCCAACCGCGTCGCCGACCTGGAACGGCACACGGCGTGGAGCGACCGGGGGTGGCTGCGGCACCTCGGCTCGGCGGAGCAACTCGCCGCGCTGCTGGCCGAGTTGAGCCGTCACGTCGACGGCGTACGGTTGCACCCGCTGGTGCTGGACGAGGACCTGCCCGTCCTCTCCCGCCTCGTGCTGCCGGCCCTGTCCGAGCGGCGTCTCGTCACCCGCCCCCTGCCCGGCACGTCCCTGCGCTCGACCCTGGGTCTGGAGCGCCCCGCCAATCGCTTCGCCATCGCTGCCGTGGCCGCCCAGGAGGATGCCCGATGACCCGCACCGATCCCCTCGACGTCCCCCGGCCCGACGCCCAGCTCCACTTCGGGGTGTTCTTCCAGGGCGTCAACCACTGGACCATCTGGTCCGCCCCCGACAGCGGCTCCCAGATCGACCCCGCCTCCTTCCGCCGGGTCGCCCAGACCTCCGAGCGCGGTCTGTTCGACGCGTTCTTCCTCGGCGAGGGGCTGCGGCTGCGCGAGGTCGACGGCAGGATCCACGACCTCGACGTGGCCGGACGGCCGGACGCCATCACGCAGCTCGCGGCGCTGGCCGCGGTCACCCGCCGCATCGGCCTCGTCTCCACCTCCAACTCCACCTTCAACGAACCCGCCGATCTGGCCCGCCGCCTCTCCGGCCTGGATCTGCTCTCCGAGGGCCGCGCCGGCTGGAACGTGGTGACCACGGACAACGCCTGGACCGGCGCGAACTTCCGGCGCGGCGGCTACCTCGACCACGCCGACCGATACCGGCGTGCCGAGGAGTTCCTCACCGTGGCCCGCGCCCTGTGGGACGGCTGGGAGGACGGCGCAGTCGCCGACTCCGTCGCCGCGCCCACCTGGTCGGCACCCGGTGCCGTACACCAAGTGCGCCACAAGGGACCGCAGTTCGACGTCGACCTCGCTCCAGCCCTGCCGCCCAGCGCCCAGGGGCACCCCGTGATCTTCCAGGCCGGTGACTCCGGTGAGGGACGCGACTTCGCCGCCCGCAACGCCGACGTCATCTTCTCCGCGCACGGCAACGACTTCGACGACGCCCTTGCCTTCGCCCAGGACATCCGGCGCCGGCTGCGGGCGGTCGGGCGGCCCGACGACGACCTGCGGATCCTGCCGGGCACCGAGATCATCATCGGCGCCACCGAGGAGGAGGCCCAGGAGAAGAAGCGCTGGATCCGGCTCCAGCAGGTCACGCCCGCCACGGCGCTGGGGATCGCCGGACAGCTGTGGGGCATCGACCTGTCCGACCGCGACGCCGACGGGCCCCTGCCCAAGGAGAACCCGGTCGTCACGGAGAACGACGGCTCCTTCGGTGCCCGACGCACCGCCGACCCGCGCGGCATCGTGGCCGAATGGCGGGCGAAGGCGGAGGCGCACCGCTGGTCGCTGCGCGAGACCGTCATCGCGCTCGGCCCGCAGCGCGGGCACGTCGGCACCCCGTCCGGCCTGGCCGACAAGTTCGCCCATTTCGTGCGGCACGGCGCGATCGACGGCTTCAACGTCACGCCGTACCTCATCCCCGACGGCCTCGACGACATCGTCGACCTGCTCGTCCCGGAACTGCAGGAACGCGGCATCTACCGCACCGAATACACCGGCATCACCCTGCGCGAGAACCTCGGCCTGCGCGCACCCCTCACCCACCGGTCCGCACCGGACCGACGACAGGCGGGCTGAGCCCCCGAGCCGGCGCTTGTACACATGACTGACAAGAAGCATCCCCTGACCGAAGGCACCCCGGCACAAAGGAGATTCCCCATGACAACCGAGGCCACCACCACGGACCTCCACGCCTTCGCCGAGACCTGGCTGGAGTGGTACCGCGCCCAGGAGGCCCGGCTCGCCGCCCCGCACGGGTTCCTGGCGATCACCGGCCTGCACTGGCTCGACGACCGACCCCAGCGCTTCCCGGACGCGCCCGGCGCGTGGCGCACCGGCCCCGAAGGCATCGTCGTAGACCTCGACGAGGGCGAGGAGTTGGTCGTCGACGGGACGCCGGTGCGCGGCGAGCACCGCTTCGGCGTGCTGCCCGAGCGCGGCGGCGTCGACGCCGTCTGGGGAGACGCCGTCATCGAGGTCGCCAAGCGCGGCGGCCAGGACATCGTGCGCCCCCGGCACCCGGGCGCGCCGCTGCGCACGGCCTTCACCGGAACGCCCTCCTACGCCCCCGACCCGCGCTGGGCCGTGAGGGGCCGCTACATCCCCTTCGACACGCCACGACCGACCACCGTGGGCGCCGCGGTCGAGGGCCTTGAGCATGTCTACGACGCTCCGGGCAGGGTCGAGTTCGAGCTCGACGGGCACCCGCTGTCGCTGACCGCATTTCCCGGCCATGGTGCGGGTCGGCTGATGGTGCTGTTCACCGACGCGACCTCCGGGGTCACCACCTACGCCGCCAACCGGGCCCTGGCCGTCGATCCGCCCGCCGCCGACGGCACGGTCGTCCTGGACTTCAACCGCGCCGGCAACCTGCCGTGCGCCTACACTGACCTGGCCACCTGCCCGCTGCCCCCGGCCGAGAACCGGCTGCCGGTGGCGATCGAGGCCGGCCAGAAGATTCCCCGCGAGCGCGGCGGCTCCTGAGCTGGACGCACTCTCGCCCCGACTCCCCTTACACGGCGTCGTTTTGCGCCATTGACGTACGACAAGACCACTCCGTACGATCACGAACGGCATTGAGTGTCAGCGTCAAGCCCTGGCTCGCTGACCGGCAACCCTCCCGCGCGGTGGGGTGCTCCAGGTGAAAGCCCGGCGGGATCACCGACGATCTCCGCAAGCGCGTAGCCCCGTGACCGGGGCCGGATATGTGGAGGACCGATATGCGGCACGGTGGTGACCTCAGCGCCCGCTTCGCCGGCGCCACCGTGTTCTCCCGGCTCTCGCGTCGGCGCCACATCGACCTCCAGCGCTCGACCAGCTGTCTCTGTCAGGCCTGACGGGCCTTCCCTCCGCTGGTCGCCGTACGGCGCCTGTCGTCGCCGCACCCGCCTGCGCCTGATCTCCGTCTCTCTTTGATCCCCCCTTTTTCCTCTGATCCCGTCTTCACAACGCTCCCCCGGCACCGGCGTCGCGCCGGCCGGGGGCCGCACGCCCACGCACGGCCGTGCCCTGCACCGCACCCGTGCCTGGTGAACGAGTAGGAGAAGCCCTCCGTGACTACACTTCCCGATGTCAGAACCTCCCGGTGGGCGGCGCTGACCGCCCTTGTGACCACCAGTGTTCTGCTGACCGCCTGCGGCTCCGGCGGTGGTGATTTCGGCAGCGGCGCCGGTCAGCCCAAGTCCGGCGGCACCCTGACCTTCGCGGTGGGTTCGGACGCCGGCTGCGTGGATCCGCAGCAGGTCGGCAGCAACGAGAGCATCTACTCGGTGCGCCAGACCGCGGACTCCCTGACCGACCAGGACCCCGAGACCGGCAAGATCGTGCCGTGGCTGGCCAAGAGCTGGGACGTCAACTCCGACGCGACGGAGTTCACGTTCCATCTGCGCTCGGGTGTCACCTTCAGCGACGGCTCCAAGCTGACCGCGCAGGTGGTCAAGGACAACTTCGACGCGGTGCCGAAGCTCGGCGCCCTCGGGACTCTCGCTCAGGGGTACCTCAGCGGGGTCAAGAGCACCGCCGTGGTGGACCCACTCACCGTCAAAGTGACCTTCAAGCAGCCCAACGCGCAGTTCCTTCAGGCGACTTCGACCCACTTACTGGGCATCGAGTCGTCGGCAAGCATGCAGAAGACCCCGCAACAGAAGTGCAGCGAGGGCGTGATCGGGTCCGGGCCGTTCGTGCTGAAGCAGTACGTGCAGAACCAGTCGATCACCCTGACCAAGCGCACCGGCTATGACTGGGGATCCTCGCTGTGGTCCAAGAAGGGTGAGGCCTATCTGGACAAGCTGGTGTTCAAGGTCGTGCCGGAGGCGGGGGTGCGGGCCGGCAGTCTCCAGTCCGGGCAGGTGGACGCGATCAGCAGCGTCGGCAAGGCCAACGAGGCGGCGCTCAAGGGTGGCCAGGTCACCCTCCTGCGCCGAGCCAACCCGGGCGTGGTGTTCGGGCTGGGGATCAACAACTCGCGGCCCCTCCTGAAGGACGTGAAGGTGCGCCAGGCGATCCTCGCCGCCGTCGACCGCAAGCAGATCGCCGACACCGTGTTCCCGACCGGCACCCAGCCGGCGACCAGCATCCTGGCGCACACCACACCCGACTACACCGACCTCTCCTCCGGCCTCGCCTTCGACGCGGCCAAGGCGAAGGCCCTGCTGGACGCGGCCGGCTGGAAGGCGGGCAGCGACGGAATCCGCGCCAGGGACGGCAAGAAGCTGAGCCTGACCATCAGCTGGTTCCCCAACGCCGCCACCAACCAGCCGGCACTGGAGCTCGTCCAGCAGCAGCTGAAAACCGTCGGGATCGACGTGGCGCTCAAGCAGGGCCAGGTCAGCCAGTTCGCCACCACGCTCCAGGGCGGTGACTTCGACCTGGTGTGGGGCAACGTGACCCGCTCGGACCCGGACATCCTGCGCAGCTCCTTCTCCACGCAGCTGGCCAACTTCTACCGTCTGCCCGCCAGTTCCCTCGACACCGCGCTGTCCGGGCAGGCCGCGACCACGGACCCGGCGAAGCGCAGGCAGCTGGTGGACGAGGCGCAGAAGCTGATCGTGCAGAACGCCTACAACGTGCCGGTGGTGGAGCTCCAGACCCAGCTGGCCGTGACGAAGAAGGTGCACGACCTCGCCTTCGACTCGGGCAGCCGCATCCAGTTGCACGACACCTGGATCGGCTAGTGCATGCGCCGCTATGTGATCAAGCGACTGGCGCAGGCGGTCGGGGTGCTGTGGGCGGCGTACACGGTGTCGTTCCTGGTACTGAACTGGCTGCCCGGGGACCCGGTCACCGCGATGGCCGGCGCCGGGATGGACTCGGGTCAGGTCGATCCTGCCCGGCTCGCCGCGCTGCGGCACGAGTACGGCTTCGACAAACCCGTGCTCGTGCAGTACGCCGACTACCTGGGCCGGGCGGTGGGTGGGGACTTCGGCGACGCGGTCTCCACGGGCCGACCGGTGACCTCCACACTGGCCGACGCACTGCCGCAGACCCTCCAACTGACCGGTGCCGCACTGCTGTTGGCGGTCGTGCTCGGCGGCGGTCTGGCGGTGCTGGCGACCTACACCGCGCAGCGCTGGCTGCGTCAGCTGCTGCTGTCGCTGCCGCCCCTGGGGGTGTCCGTCCCGACGTTCTGGGTGGGGCTGCTGCTCGTCGAGGCGTTCTCTTTCCGGCTGCACTGGTTCCCCGCGTTCGGCAACGACGGCCTGAAGGGGCTGGTGCTGCCGGCCCTGACGCTGGCGGTGCCGACCGGTGCGCAGATCGCGCAGGTGCTGGCCAAGAGCCTGCTCACCGCACTGGACCAGGCGTATGTGGAGACCGCCCGGGCCAAGGGCGCCGGCCGGTGGCGGGTCCATCTGCGGCACGCGCTGCGCAACGCGTCCCTGCCGGCGCTGACGGTCGTCGGCCTGCTGGTGGGGCAGCTGATCGCCGGTTCGGTCGTCGTCGAGACGGTGTTCTCCCGCGACGGCCTCGGCCGCGTCACCGCGGCGGCGGTCACGGCCCAGGACATCCCGCTGGTCCAGGGGGTGGTGGTGTTCGGGGCACTGATCTTCGTGACGACGAACCTGGTCATCGACCTGGTCTATCCACTCCTCGACCCCCGGATCGTGATGGCCTCGGACAGAAAGGCGGCCCTCGCATGAGCCAGAGCCTTGTCGACGACCCCGCCGAAGCGGCACTGGGACCGGCCCGCCCGGTCGCGGCGGGGCCGGAGCCTGATCCTGGGCGCCGCGTGGACGTACGGCGGCTGCTGCGGTTCGTGGTGCGCCGCCCGGGGCTGCTGCTGTCGGTGGTCGTCCTCGTGCTGGTGGTGCTGGCCTCGTTCTGGCCCGACCTGTTCACCTCGCAGGACCCGCTGAAGGGCGTGCCGGCGCAGAACTTCCGCGGCCCGAGCGGCAGTCACTGGTTCGGCACCGACGAGTTGGGCCGCGATATGTTCTCCCGGGTCGTCCACGGCGCCCAGCTGTCCCTGAAGGCAACGCTGATCGCCGTGCTGGTCGCGTTCGTGGTCGGCGGGCTGCTGGGGGTGGTCGCCGGGTTCGTGGGCCGCTGGGTGGACGACGTGCTGATGCGCTTCGTCGACGTGCTGCTGTCCATCCCTGCGCTGTTCATGTCTTTGGCCCTGGTCACCGCGTTGGGCTACGGCACGGTGAAGGTGGCGGTCGCGGTCGGCATCGCCAGTGTGGCCGCGTTCGCCCGGGTGGCGCGCTCGGAGGTGCTGCGGGTACGGCAGGCCGTCTTCGTCGAGGCCTCACGCGCCAGCGGAGCGCGCTGGTACTCGGTGCTGGGCCGGCATGTGCTGCCCAATGCGGCGGGCCCGGTGATCGTGCTGGCCACGCTGGACTTCGGCTCCTCGATCCTGGCCGTGTCGGCGCTGAGCTTCCTCGGCTACGGGGCGCCCCCGCCGGCCCCGGAGTGGGGCACGTTGATCTCCGACGGCCGCAACTACCTCGCCAACGCCTGGTGGCTGACCGCACTGCCCGGGCTGGCGATCGCCGCGACCGTGCTGGCCACCAACCGCATCGCCCGGGCGCTGGACGGCGAATGGTCCCGGCAGCGATGACCGACGAACGTGAGAACGGTGAGGACGTGGGCACAGCCCCGCTGGAGAGCACACCAGTGCTGGAGATACGCGGCCTGTCGGTGTCGTACCGCACCCGGGGCGGCACGGTCGAGGCCGTCCGGGGCGTGGACCTCGACGTGTGGCCGGGACAGGTGACGGCGGTGGTCGGCGAGTCCGGCTCCGGCAAGAGCACGACCGCGCACGCGATCACTCGGCTCCTGTCGGCGAATGGCAGCATCGACGCGGGCACCGTCCGCTTCGGCCGGCACGACCTGGCAACCCTGTCGGAGGCGGAACTGCGCACCGTACGCGGGGCGCGGATCGGACTGATCCCCCAGGATCCGACGGTCTCCCTCAACCCGGTCAAGCGCATCGGCGACCAGGTCGCCGAAGTGCTGCTCATCCACGGTCTGGCGACCCGTCGCTCGGCCCCCGCAGAGGCGATCGCCGTCCTGGACCGGGCCGGGCTGCCCGACGCGGCCGTCCGGGCCCGGCAGTACCCGCACGAACTGTCCGGCGGCATGCGGCAGCGCGCCCTGATCGCCATCGCCATCGCCGCCCAGCCGGAGCTGATCATCGCCGACGAGCCCACCAGCGCGCTCGACGTGACCGTGCAGCGGGTCATCCTCGACCATCTCCAGCGCCTCACCGAGGAGTGGGGCACCGCCATCCTGCTCGTCACCCACGATCTCGGGGTCGCCGCCGACCGGGCCCAGCGGCTGGTCGTGATGTCGAAAGGCAAGGTCGTCGAGGCGGGCCCCACCCGTGACATCCTCGCCGACCCGCAGGACGACTACACCCGGCACCTGCTGGCCAGCGCCCCGAGCCTGACCACCGCCCGGCCCCGCACCCCAGCGTCCCTCCCCAAGCCGGATACGGCGCCCCTGGTCGAGGCACGCAACCTGGTCAAGGAGTTCAGGCTGCCTCGCGCCGGGGACGGGCCCCACACCCTGCGCGCCGTCGACGACGTCAGCTTCACCCTCCACCGGGGCCAGACCCTCGCCCTGGTCGGGGAGTCGGGCTCGGGCAAGTCGACCACCGCCCGCCTGGTGGTCCGGCTCGCCGACGCGACCGCCGGACAGATCCTCTTCGACGGCGCCGACGTCACCACCGCCAAGGGCGCCCAGGCCAGGCAGCTGCGCCGCCGCGCCCAGCTCGTCTACCAGAACCCGTACGCCTCGCTCGACCCCCGCTTCTCCATCGGCGAGGTGATCACCGAGCCGCTGCGCGCCTTCAAGGTCGGCGACCGTGCCTCGCGGCTCGCCCGGGCCCGTGATCTGCTCGACCGGGTGGCCCTTCCGGCCGCGACGCTGGAGCGCCGCCCGGCGGAACTGTCCGGCGGGCAGCGGCAGCGCGTGGCGATCGCCCGTGCCCTCGCCCTCTCCCCCGACCTGGTGGTGCGCGACGAGCCGGTCTCCGCGCTCGACGTCTCCGTGCAGGCCCAAGTCCTGGATCTGCTGGCCGAGTTGCAGGCCGACACGAGGGTGGCGTACCTGTTCATCTCGCACGACCTGGCCGTCGTACGTCAGATCGCGCACCAGGTCGCCGTCATGCGGGCCGGCCGCGTCGTCGAGACAGGCCCGCCGGAGGAACTGTTCACCCGCCCCCGTCACGAGTACACCCGCGAACTGCTCGCGGCTATCCCCGGCGGCCGCGTCCCCACCCCCGCCGCCGAGACCACCACGAGCTGAGGACCACGGTCGCATGAGCACACCCGCCATCACCTCACTGGCCCTTCTCACCCCGGGCAACTTCGCCGACGACGACCCGTACACCGGCCTGGAGGAGACACTCCAACTCTTCGAGTACGGCGAGCGGTTGGGCTTCGACGGCGCCTGGATCCGCCAGCGCCACCTCGAACACGGCGTCGGCTCGGCCGCCGTGTTCCTCGCTGCGGCCGGCCAGCGCACCGAGCGGATCGAGCTCGGCACAGCGGTCATCCCGATCGGCTACGAGAGCCCATTCCGCCTGGCCGAGGACCTGGCGCTTGCCGATGTACTGTCCCGCGGCCGACTCCAGGTCGGCTTCAGCACCGGCATGCCGCACGCCGACCTGCTCGGCGACCTGGTCTACGACGGCGACTGGCACAGCTTCGACCTGTCGTACGGCAGGATCGCCCGCCTCGTCGACAACCTGCGCGGCGACTACCTCGGCGGCCCGGACACCGTGATCCACTCGCCCGGCAACATCCAGCGTCCGCGGCTGCAGCCGCACAACCCCGGTCTGGTGGAGCGGATCTGGTACGGCGGAGGCAGCCTGCGCTCGGCCCGCTGGGCCGCCGAGAACGGTCTCAAACTGCTGTCCGGCAACATCGTCTCCGGCGATGACACCGACGACTTCACCACCGCCCAGCTGAACCTGCTCTCCGAGTACCGGCGCAGCCTGGACGACGACCGGATTGCGGCGCGCGCAGCGCTCGGGCGGGTGATCGTGCCGTTCGACAGTGCCGACGCGGCCACCCGGGCCCGCTACCGGGACTACGCGGCCAGTCGGCACGAGCGCACCCTGAAGCCGCAGACGTTGGCAGCGCTGGGCGGGAAGCGGTTCCTGTTCGCGCCGGACGTGGTCGGCACCGCGGAGCAGATCCTGGAGCAGTTGGCGGCCGATCCCGTCCTCGCTCAGGTGTCGGAGCTACGCCTGGAGCTGCCGTACGAGTTCCACCGTGAGGAGTACGAGCAGATCCTGCACGACGTAAGGCATCTGATCGCACCCGAGTTGGGCTGGCGCAACGCTTCCCCGGCGGTTCAGGAGGCGTGCCGGTGAGTCCTGGTCCGGAGCGCCCGGTCCGGCTGGAGGTGCACGCCCGCGAGCCGCTCGCCGAGGCCTACCACTTCACCGGCATCGGGGCGTACGAAGTACTCGCCGTCACCGCCCACTACACCGTGGACCCGAGGGCGGCCGCCAACCGCGCGATCCCCGACCTCTGCCTCGTGCCGCCCGACGTCACCGGCAAGGTGTGCTTCAGCGGGGACGTCGAGATCCTGCGTCCGGTCGACGGCGGGCGAAGGCGGCTGTTCTTCGACTGGGGCAACCGGGGCGACAAGCGGGCGCCCGGGAGCATGCTCGCCTGCATCCGGCCGATCCGTCCGCGCTGCTCCGCTGCGTAGAGCAGCAGCGCTGCTTGAGGAGTTCCTCGACCCGGCCGTGGTCCGCGATCTCCTTGTCCGCGCGCCGGTCGCCGCCCTCGCCGCCCTCGATGTGCTCGCGCACTGCCGGGTACAGGTAACTGCGAGGCGCTCCCGCGGGTCTGCGGCCCGAGTAATCGCCGCGCCATGGTTCGGCGTGCGGTCTGTGAGGCTGCACCGTTCTGGTGGGCTGCCGCTGGGGGCGCCCTCGGCCCGGAGCGCCGGGTTGCCCAGAACGACCGCCTGCCGCAGGCTGCAGCGCGCCTTCCCGGGCTTCCCTGTCGCCCGACCGGTTTTCGGCTGCGTCCTTGCGGGCCTTCACGGGCCAGGACCGGGCAGCGGGCATGCGGTCAGCCGTCGCGGGAACCCGGCGGTCATGGGTCTCGATCATGACGAAGCACCTGTTCTGGACGCCCTCGCCGGCTACCACGAGGCCGAGGAGCTGGGTTTCTCCCCGCCGGGACACAAACAGGCCCGCGGCGCTGACCTTCGGGCCCGTACCGTCCTCGGCGACGCAGTGTTTCTGGGGGACGTCCTGGCCAGCGGAGGGCTGGACGACCGGCTGTCCCGGAGCCGGGTGCTGGAGCGGGCCGAGGGACTGATGGCCGACGCGGTCCACGCTGAGCACACGTTCTTCTCGACCTGCGGCAGTTCACTGTCCGTCAAGGCCGCCATGCTGACCGTGACCTGCCACGGCCGGTGCCTGATCGTCGGCCGGGACGCCCACAAGTCCGTGATCGCCGGACTCATCCTGTCCGGCGTCGAGCCGATCTGGGTCGAACCCGAGTGGGACCCGGAGCGCCACCTCGCGCATCCCCCCTCGGCGGCCTCCTACGACGAGGCGTTCACCGCGCACCCCGACGCCGACGGCGTCCTCGTCACCAGCCCCACCCCCTACGGCACCGCCGCCGACCTGCGCGGCATCACCGAGGTCTGCCATCGCCGGGGCAAGCCCCTGATCGTCGACGAGGCATGGGGAGCGCATCTGCCCTTCCACGAGGCGCTGCCGTCCTGGGCAATGGACGCGGGCGCCGACATCTGCGTCACCAGCATCCACAAGATGGGCAGCGGCCTGGAACAGGGCTCCGTTTTCCATCTCCAGGGCGACCTGATCGACCCCGCTGAACTCGCCTCCCGCGCCGACCTGCTCGGCACCACCAGCCCCAGCGTCCTGCTGTATGCGGGGATCGACGCGTGGCGCCGGCAGATGGTCCAGCACGGCCACGACCTCATCGACCACGCGCTGAAGCTGGCGAAACGCACTCGGGCGGCGATCGAGTCCATCGACGGCTTCCACGTCAACGACGCCGACGACTTCTGCGGGCCCGGCCTGGCCGCCGAGTTCGACCCACTGCCGGTCGTCATGGACATCGCCGCCCTGGGAACCACCGGGTACCGGGCAGCCGACTGGCTGCGCGAGCACCACCACCTCGACATGCACCTCTTCGACCACCGGCGGATCAGTGCCCAGCTCACCCACGCCGACGACGACCGCACCACAGCCCGGCTCCTCACGGCACTGCGCGATCTCACCGACCACGCCGACGCATTGCGAACCGCGCCTGGCGTCGATGTCCCCTCTCCGGCCGAGCTGCGGATGGAACAGGCCCGGCTGCCCCGCGACGCCTACTTCGAGCCGCACGAGGACGTGCCCGTGCACCGCGCTGCAGGGCGGCTGGCCGGCGAGATGATCACGCCGTATCCGCCCGGCATACCCGCCGTGCTCCCCGGCGAACGCCTCACCGAACCCGTCCTGCGCTACCTGACCAGCGGTGTCGCGGCGGGCATGAACCTGCCCGATGCGGCCGACACCCAGCTGAACACCATCCGGGTGGTCGCACAGGAGTGACCCGCTGCGCCGCAGCAGAGTCACAGGCTGGTGAGCAGCTGGGGCGACAGAGTCTTGATCATGGTGTTGGTCCAGCGGAGCTGGCGCAGGGTCTGGGGGTGGCAGGTGGCGGCGAGGTCGAGGAGGTCGGTCTCCCCGGCGGCCTGTGCGACTTGGGCGAGCATCTCCCAGCCCAGGGAGTTCTCGGCGGCGGCGAGGTGGAGATCACGCAGATCGCGCAGCAGGAGAAGGCCGGGTGGGGACTGTCGGCCGACAGTCCGGCCGAATGTCTCGCGCACGGTCGCCAGGGGGCCGGGCTCCGGAGGATCCATGAGGCCGGGCAGGTGCAGGTCCTGGGGTTCGGCGGCGTGGGCGATGCGTTCGGCGTGTTCGCGGGACCAGCGGGCGATGTCCTTGGCGACGTGATGGAACTCGTGCTCGCCGCTGTGGCGGTCGGCAGCCGCGAGGAGTTGCCGCTCCAGTTCGCGTTCGCCGTCGTGCAGAGCGCGCAGGACGATCGGGATGCCGTTCACAGTGCGCCTCCACTCTGGCGTGCCACGGCGGCGGGACCGCCCACTGTCGGCGGGACCTTGTGTGGGTCCACCGGGGCGGACGCGGTGGTGGTCGGGGCCGGGCTGACGGTTCCGTCGCTGCGTTCGACGAGGGTCAGGCGGGCGGCGGCGGTCTTGAACAGCGGTTGTTTGGAGACGGGGTCCCAGTCGGTGATCGTGGTCTCGTTGGCGGCCCGGGCGCCCTGCGCTCCGGGGCGGTGGCCTGCGGGGGTGTCCCAGTAGCCGTAGTGGAAGGGCAGGAAGACCGTGCCGTCGCGGATGCCGGTGATCCGCAGCCGGCCGCGCACCGAGCCGCGCGGGCTGGTGACCTCGACCAGATCTCCCTCGGCCACATCGTGCCGCAGCGCCTCGGCGGCGGAGATCTCCACCCACATCTGCGGAGCGGCGGCGTTCAGCTGGGGAGTGCGGCCGGTCTTGGTGCGGGTGTGGAAGTGGTACAAGGTGCGGCCGGTGATCAGCTGGAGGGGATAGGTCTCGTCGGTCGTCTCGTGGGGCGGAACATACTCGGCGGCCTTCAGTACCGCCTTGCCGCCTGGGTTGAGGGCCCGGTACTCGGTTTCGGAGACGGACGCGCCGGTCACCAGGTCTTTGCCGTAGGTCTCGCAGTCGTCGGGCGCGGCCCACCGGATGCCCTCGGTGTAGAGGCGTTCGATGCCGTCCGGGGCGTCCTGTGCGCAGGGCCACTGGATGCCGCCGGCGTCGCGTAGCCGCTCGTACGTCATGCCGGTGTAGTCACAGGCCCTCCCACGGCTGCATTCTTTCCACGCTTCGAAGGCCGACTCGGCGTCGTGCCAGCCGACGAGCGGGTGGCCGTCCTTGTCGCAGAGGTCCATCCGGCTGGCGTAGTCGAGGAGGATGTCCAGGTCCGGTCGAGCCTGGCCCGGCGGGTCGACGGCCTTCTCGCAGAGGTGGACGGTGCGGTCGGCGTTGGTGAGGGTGCCGGTCTTTTCCGCCCAGGTCGCCGCAGGCAGGACGACGTCCGCGAGCTGGGCCGTCTCGGTCAGATAGAGGTCCTGGACGACCGTGAAGAGCCGTTCCTGGCCGAGGATGTCCCGGATGCGGTGGAGGTCGGGGAGGGAGACCAGCGGGTTGGTGCCGGTGATCCACAGCATGCGGATCGAGCCCTGTTCGGCGTAGCGGAAGATCTGCAGGGCGGGCGTGGGCGGGGCGTAGTGCGGGATGCGGGAGGGGTCGACGTTCCAGATCCTCGCGAGGTCCTTGACATGGGCGTCGTTCTCCCAGTTGCGGAAGCCCGGCAGGTCGCCGTTCGCCCCGCACTCGCGGGTGTTCTCGGCGCTGGGCTGGCCGTTCATCTGCAGCACCCCGCAGCCGGGCCGGCCGAGCATGCCGCGGATCAGCTGGAGGTTGTTGACCTGGCAAGCGGCCGCGGTCGCCTGATGGGACTGGTAGACGCCCTGCAGGACCGTGGACAGCAGCCGCTCGGCACCGCCGATGATCTCCGCGGCCTCGACGATTTTCCCGGCCGGTATGTCACAGATGTCGGCGGCCCAGGCGGGTGTGCAGTCGGAGAGGCGCTCGGTGAGTTCGTGGAAGCCCACGGTGTGCGCTTCCACGAAGTCGCGGTCGATCCGGCCGGTGCGGATGATCTCGTGCAGCAGGGCGTCGAGCAGGGCCACGTTGGTACCCGCGCGGGGTGCGAGGTGGACGGCCGCACGACGGGCGACCGGGGTGAGGCGCGGGTCGACGCACACGAGACGGGGCGGATCGGGGCCCTCCAGGCGGTCCAGGACGCGCATCCACAGGACGGGCTGGGTCTCGGCCATGTTGTGCCCGAACAGGGCGACGACGTCGGCGTGGTCGATGTCCGAGTAGGAGGCGGGCTGGCCGTCGCAACCGAAGGTCTCCTTCAGCGCCTCGGCCGCGGTGGCGGTGCACAGGCGGGTGTTGCCGTCGAGGTGGTTGGTGCCGATGCCAGCGCGGGCGATCACCGTCAGGGTGTAGTAGTCCTCCAGGAACAGCTGGCCGCTGGTGTAGAAGCCGATGGAGCCGGGGCCGCTCTCGTCCAACAGTTCCCGGGTCCGGGCGGCGATCCGGTCCATGGCGGTGTCCCAGCCGCAGGGCACCAGGCGCCCGCCGTCACGGACCAGGGGAGTGGTCAGCCGGTCCTCGGCCTGGTTGGCCTGCCAGCCGAACAGGTCCTTCGGTCCGAGCCGGCCGCGGTTGACCCTGTCGCCGGGCCGCCCGCGGACCCCGACGATCCGGCCGTGGGCGACGGCGACGTCCATCGCATCACCGTTGGAGTGCAGCAGCGACGCGGCGGGGACCCATCGCTCCACGGCGTCTGCCGTGGCGCCGGGTTCGAGGTACGAGTCGACGCGCAGCGGCCAGGTTTCACCGCGACCGTAGGGGGTGCGGTCGCCCCAGGGCTGTGCGATCCGGTCCACCTCGGGCCGCATCCGCCTCACCTCCTCAACGGCCGAGGGCGTTCTGCAACTGCTTCTTGGTCATCGAGGAGCGGCCGTCGATGTTGCGCTTCTTCGCCTCCTCGTACAGCTGGTCCTTGGTCGGTCCCTGCGCACCGCTGTGCGAGCGCTGCCCGCCCCGCTGGGACGCGGACTTGGGGTCACGGGTCGAGGTCTTGCTCGCGGTCTTCGACTCGCCCGACCTCGCCCGCTCCTTGTTGACCGTCCGCGCGGCGATCTCCTCGGCCCGCCCGGCGGACTCGCCCCGGTCCTGGGCGCTCTTCTTGATGTGCTCGTACTGACGTTCCCGCTTGGAACTCGATCCGGCAGGCATGGCGGCTCCTCCTCGTGTCCTCTCAGATGGTCAGGTGGTCCCGGCGGTTCAGGGGTGGTCGGGCTGCTGGTCCGGCGACACACCGCCGCCTTCTCCACCGCCCTTCTTTCCCTTGTCCGTGCCATGGGCGCGGCCCTCGCCCGTCTCCTCGACCTGACGCGCCTTGAGCTCGCCACTGTCCTGCGGTGTGGCTCCGCCCTTACGGCTGCGCCGCTGCTGGGGCTGCTGAGGGTTGGACATGTTCGATCCTGTCCCTCTCTATTTTCGGGTTGAGGTCAACGTTCGAGTTCCCTGGAGCTGTCGTCCCACCCGTCGGTCTTCCCGCTCGGCGTCAGCCGGTGAGCAGGACGTCCCGGACCGCCCTGACGCGCAGCTCCTCCAGCGTGTTCATCTGCCGCTCGGCCCGTGCGATCAGTCCGTCGAGCTCGTGCTCGTCGAGGCGGCCGTCCGCCTCGGCCAGGGCGCGCAGGGTGCGCCAGCCGAGTTCCTTGCCCTTCACTCCCAGCCGGAGGAACTCAAGTTCGATCACCAGCGTCAGAGGTGAACGCCCGTAGAGGCGCCCATTGCTCTTGAGACGGCCCACTCGCTCGGCCGCACCGGATGCCGCGACCTTGTAACGCCGCCTCGGCACGCCCAGGCTCTGCATGATGCGCAGCAGGCTTGCCCGGTCCTCGGCGATCTCGCTCGCGAGGCGGCGCAGCAGCTCCGCGAACGGTTGGTCGCGATGCGATCGGGCCGCGAACCGGGAGCGTCCCGCTCCGGCCGTGGCACCTGCCAGATGGTCATTGAGGTAGATCCCGAGCAGGTCCGTGCGGACCCCACGGGTCTGCGGGCGGGTGCCCGGCATCGGTGTCGTCATGGCTCGTGGCCTCGCTTCGTATCGGCGACGTTGCACGAGTACCCGTCCAGCATGGTCCTGCTGTACATCCTGGCGTTCCTGCTGGGTATCGGCGAGGCGGCCTACGACAACGCCGCCCAGTCCCTCGTCCTGAGCATCGTCGCCGACGAGAGACTGGAAAGGGCCGACAGCACCCTGATCACGGCCGTCCGCCCCGGCCAGGACCTGGCCGGCCCGGCCCACGGCGACGTCCTCTTCATCCTGTTTCCCGTTGGCGGCGCGATTTCCGTCTGCCCGACACGTCGGCTGCTGGGGACGAACGGCCACGGAGAAGCCCACATGCGCCCCGATCAGACCCTGGTCGCCCGCCAACGTGAGGGCACACGCATCACTGCGCGCACCAGCGGACCCTTCAGCCAGGAAGCCGGTGCCGTGCAAGTCCTTGGCCGGCCGGGACGTCGCGGTGATCGCACATTAGCTGCCGCCGGTCTTGGCGCCTTGCCAGGTGGAAGCGAACGGGTACTCGTCGCACTGCTTGCCGGCCGGCCGCGGCGGGCACGAGGTGTTCCGGTTCTCGGTGAGCTTGGTCTTGTTGGTCAGCCGGGTGAGATAGCGCGTGGTGCCGTGCTTGCTCGGCAGGTTGTCGGTGGTCTGCGCGTCCTGGATGTGCGGGGCGAGTTCGGGGCACTCGCCGCTTCTGGCGTAGACCAGTTCCGGGATGCGGGCCGGGCTGTTCAGAGAAGGCGCAGGACGCCGACGACCTTGCCGAGAATCTGCACGTCGTCTCCGGGAATCGGCTGATAGGCGGGGTTGCGGGGCATCAGCCACACCTGACCGTCCTGCCGGCGCAGCACCTTGACGGTGGCCTCGTCGTCCAGGAGCGCGGCGACGATGTCGCCGTGGTCTGCACTGTCCATCTTGCGCACGGTGACGATGTCGCCGTCACAGATCGCCGCGTCGATCATGGAGTCGCCGACCACGGTCAGGGCGAACAGGTCGCCGTCGCCTACGACTTGACGGGGCATCGAGTAGACGTCCTCGACCATCTCGTCGGCGAGCAGTGGCGAGCCGGCGGCGATCCGTCCGACGAGCGGTACGTCGACCGGTGCCGCGCTCCTGTCTCCCAGGTCGGGTGCCCACGACGACCTCACCCGGTAGGCGCGGGGAGTGTGCGGGTCACGGTAGAGGATGCCCTTGCGCTCAAGGGCCAAAAGCTGATGGGCGACCGAGGACGTACTGGCGAGGTGCACGGCCTGGCCGATCTCCCGCATCGACGGCGGGTAGCCCTGTCGGTCGACCGTCTGCGTGATGTAGCTGACGATCGCGGCCTGGCGGCTCGTCAGCTCCCCCTCGGCGGCCCGACGGCCCGGGGGGCGGCCCCGGCGGACGGGCGCGGCGTCCTCCATCCCAAACACCTCCATACAAGATCGTTCGGAATGACCCTAACCCGCCCCCCTCCATAAATGGAACACTCTGTCGAATGCCCGCGGGTGCTCCCGCATGAGCCTGTCGTCATGTGCGGTAGCGCCTCCCCCGGGCGTGTGCGCACGTCCGGCGGCTACCCGGACGCCCCGGGCAGCCCAAACCGAAATCCGATGAAGAAGGCAGCGAGTGCGCCCAGTTGTTCACCGACAAGATGAGCGGTCGTCGGCTGACGATGTGTGCATCCTGAACACCCGGCAAGTGGGAGCAGGAAGGGGCCGGCCCGCAGCGCTGGCCGCCCCTTCTCCTGTGTGGTCACCCGGTCAGAGGCTGCCACCGGTCTTCCTGGGCGGGGTCGATACCGCTGAGCCATACCAGTGCTCCACCGATCAGCCCGGGCTTGTCCCGGGTGGCCAGGGCCGGGGCTTCGAGCATGTCCGCAGCCTCCTCCAGATAGGTGACCAGTGTGTCGAGCTCTTCGCCGGGGTCCTCGTTGTAGCGGGACCAGCGGCCCAGGTAGCCGGTTGCGGCGTCCAGGTACAGCCCCGAGGTGCTGTCAGCCGGGCTCAAGACGGCAACGGGAATCCGCGTTGCCTTCCACAGGGTGATCCGCTCGTCTTCGGGGCGGTCGGTGTTGAGGGTGTCCTGGCGGATCTGGGAGTCCGTCTTCAGCCGGTAGGCGGCGGCTACGGCGTCCAGGGGCATGAGTGCCATATTGCCCGGAAGGCATCCCCAGCCGTTGCACCCGTCGTCGCCCGCGGTCAGCAGCCACAGGACGCGCAGCTCGATGGGTATCCGGATGCCCAGGTCCTCTTCCAGGGCGGCGAGGGCGGCGGGGCCGGCACCCGCTCGGAGCGCAGCGTAGGAATCGGGGGCGTTGTTCTGCAGCCAGCCGGTGATGCGCCTCCAGGCATCGGCGATCTCCCGTACGGTGACCGCAGCGGTGACAGGATCGGCATACCGGTCCGAGTCCGCGTCCGGGTCGGCGTCCGGGTCCGCGTCCGGGTCTCGGCCCTGCTCCCGCTCCTGGTCTGCGACTTCGGCAGACGGCTCGGCGGGGGAAGCCGGTTTTACGAATCGGATCTGGATCCGGTCCGGCTCACGGATGTATCCGACGAACAGGTCAGGGCAGTCCTCGAAAAGATCGCCGTCGACCGTCACGGTGAGGACGCCGTGCAGACCCGAGGGCACGCCCATGTCCGGATCCTCGGCCAACTGACCGGCCACGACCTTCAGCGCATAGGGGACACCGGCCCCGAACTGTGCCGCAGTGTCGCGTAGAAACGGTTCGACCTCGACATTCACAGTCTGCTGCTCCTCGCTGATCGGACAAGAGGCGTACGGGCCCTCATACAGTAGGACTCCCGCCCTCGCCGCCGGATGCAAGTCGAGGGCCCAGTGCACGAGGAGGGCGACGACGTCACGGCGTGCAGGGCCTCATGCCGTACGGGCGCGGCGGCGGGTGTCAGCCTCGCGCGTGCAGGCGGTGAACCGTGCGAGGTTCTCCGGCGCGTGCACCACGTCGCGGTGTCCGTCGTCCGGCCCTCCATCAGCTCCGGCATTGCGGCCTGCGGACCGGCGACGCCAGTCCATGACGGGCGGCGTGCTGGCCGGGCAGCCGCCCGTGGTCGCGGATGTATGCGTCGATGCTTTCCTCCAAAGCCGTCTCGATCTGCATCACCGGGTGTAGGCCCGGCGTCACCTCCCGGGGCAGGGTTCTCGTCTGTTCCGGCCTTCATCGGCGCCCCGGGCCGGGGCCGCAGGTGGGTCTCACTCGTGGGCCGGTCCGATGCTGTCTCATGGTCCTGGCTCCTGAGCTGAGAAGCCGTCGTCAGCCGCTCTGCCGTGGCGCTCCTCGCGCGACGCGGAGGCGGTCGTCCGACAGCAGCCATGCCTCCGCGTCCTGCCTGATCCGCGCCGCGTCGAAGCTCTCGTACTCGCGGATCACCGACCTGATCGTGCCTCGCTCGCGGTACTCGTCCATGATCGCGACATGCTCCGGCAGGCGTACGAACTCCGCCAGGGCCCGCCGCCCGGTCCACACCGAAACCGATCCGCAGCGCCGGTCCAAGGGCGCGACCCACAGCCACATGCCGACCGCTCCGTCGAGATGGGGCCAGCGGCGCCGCAGAGTGAAGCCGCGACGCACGATGCCGGGCAGATCGCGGTACGCGTCGCTGGTGAAGTCGGTGACGCTGACGATCAGCGGGCCGCTGCGGCGATCACGCATGCCGCTGTCGACGGCGTCCGCCACGGCGCGGTCACCAAGGGGATCCCCGGCCGGGCCCGGGCACCAGCGGCTCCTCAGCATGACCCCGCCGTCCAGGACGGGTCGCGGCCGAGCAGGGCGAGCAACCGGTCGCCCGGCGGGGCGTCGTCGGGGACTACGGTCCGCCGGCGGAACGCGGCACCCGCCCCGCGGCCCTCGTCCGGGACCAGAGCGGCGACGCGCAGCGCGGCGGCGGTGAGCTCGGCCGGGGGCTCCCACAGGGCGCCGATCGTCACCGCGACGTCCCAGGCGTGTGTCACGTAGTCGAGCATGTGGAAGCCGATCGCTGTCCGCCCGGGGACGGCGAAGCCCGCGCCCACCTCCGGCAGCGCGAACCGCCGCTCCAGTACCTCGTCGTCCGCGAACGCCGCTGTGACCTCGTCCACCGAGGCCTCGTACGCTTCGGCCGGGTCGTCGCCGAGGTCGCCGTCGCGCCATACGGCCCACGGCTCGCCCACGCCGCGGGCGGAGGCGGCGAACCCTTCGTTCTGGCTGACCAGATGGCGGAGCAGTCCGTACAGGGTCCAGTCCGCGCACGGCGTCGCCAGCCTCAAGTGGTCGGGCTTCACCTGGGAGACCACCTCCCCGGTCAGCGACAGCGCCAGGCGGTCCAGTCGTCGTATGTCCATGGCCAGAGCGTAAATTCGCACAGCGGTTCAGCTCCAGAGCCAATAAGCTGCCAAGTGATTGAGCCAATTACCAGGCTGACAGCGGGAGTTGAAAAGCCCGACAAAAGTCGAGCCGAGAACGGAAAACCGAGATTGGACGTGCACGTCAGGCTCGACGGGCAGCGCGACCTGTCCGGCCAGATCTACCGCCAGTTGCGCACCGCGATCCACGACGGGCTGCTACGGCCCGGCGATCCGCTGCCCCCGACCCGTGAGTTGAGCCGCCGACTCGCGGTGGCCCGCAACACCGTCGGCGTCGCCTACGAACGGCTCGTCGCCGAGGGCTATGCGGACAGCAGAGTCGGCTCCGGGACCTATGTGCGTACGACGGGCCTGCCCACGCGCGAGGCCGCGACCGCCACCGAGACCGCGGGCTCGGGCCTGCGCCCGCGCGCCATGTGGGCCGGCCTGTCCCCCTGGGCGGCCCCGGAGACCACGGGACCGACCACAGCGGCCCACGACTTCCGGGTCGGCCTGCCGGACGCCCGGCTCTTCCCGTACGACGCCTGGCGTCCCCTGATCGCCCGGGAACTGCGGCTCTCTGCGGCCGGGGGGGTCGGATACGGCGATCCGGCCGGGCACGCCGGGCTGCGGGCCGCACTCGCCCGGCACATCGGCCTCTCCCGCGGCGTGCGGACCGGTCCGGATGACCTGCTGGTGACCACCGGCACGCAGCAGGCGCTGGACCTCATCGGGCGGGTGCTGCTCGAACCGGGCGACCGGGTGGCCGTCGAAGAGCCCGGCTACCCACCGGCCCGGCTGCCGTTTCTGGCGCACGGCGCCGAGGTCACGGGCGTACCGGTGGACGCCGAGGGCCTGCTGGTGGACGCGATCCCGCCGGACACCCGCGCCGTGTACGTCACCCCAGCCCACCAGTTCCCGCTCGGCATGCCGATGTCCCTGCGGCGCAGAACAGCGCTGCTGCGGTGGGCGCGGGGGCACGGCGCGGCGGTGATCGAGGACGACTACGACAGTGAATTCCGGTTCGGCGGGCGGCCGGTCGAGACCCTGCAGAGTCTGGACCGAGACGGACATGTCATCTACGTGGGGTCGTTCTCCAAGGTGATGCTGCCCTCCCTGCGCGTCGGATTCCTGGTGGCGCCCGCTCCCCTGCGCACAGCACTGCGCACCGCCAAGTACACCGCCGACTGGCACACGGCGGTCCCCACACAGGCGGCACTCGCCCGCTTCGTCGACGACGGACTGCTCGCCCGGCACATCCGCCGGATGCAGCACACGTACGCGACCCGGCACCAAGCCCTCACCCGCGCGCTCACCGACCGCTTCGCGGACCTCGCCGAGCTGGTGCCGTCCACGGCGGGCCTGCACGTGACCACCTTCACCCGAGGCCGACT
Source organism: Streptomyces sp. NPDC051677 (assembly GCF_044453465.1). Classification (NCBI taxonomy): domain Bacteria; kingdom Bacillati; phylum Actinomycetota; class Actinomycetes; order Kitasatosporales; family Streptomycetaceae; genus Streptomyces; species Streptomyces sp. NPDC051677. Next base: position 212,827 of record NZ_JBITCT010000012.1, on the reverse strand, counting down.
CGCCGACCCCGACGCCCTCGCGGACCGGGCCGGACGGGCCCGTGCATCCGGCGTGGCGGTCTACACCTTGGCTGAGGTCGCCGCGAACCGCTCGGTCCGCCCGGGCTTCGTTTTCGGCTACGGCTCGATCGACGCCCCGGACATCGAGCCGGGCCTGCACCGCGTACTCGGCCCGTCGCCGGTGGCGTCGCCGAGCAGCACCGGGTGACCGACCGCGCTTGAAGATCCCGAGAAAGATGCTCACATGCCGACTGTTCGGCCGGGCCCGCTTCCGACTCCTCCGCGGCAAGCCCCCTCCCCCGGACCCGTCTCCGTGCTACCCGGCCTGTTCCCTCCGCCACTCCACTTCCTCGGCAGTCATCGGGGCATGGACGCTGTACACGTCGCCGACCCGCAGGTTGTCCGGCGTGCTGTACTCGCCGTAGGTGCCGATGACGGAGACGGCCACATGGGAATAGGGCTGCCAGAACGTGCGGAAATACGGGGCGTGCGCGGGGATTTCCGGGATCTCCATCAAGGGGACGCCGCGCCGCACCAGTAGACGTTGCAGCTTTTCGAACCGCAGCCGGGGAGTGAACCGCCCGTACCGGGCACGAAGCGTGTCGTTGACGAGGGTGCGGTCCCGGTATGCGAGCCGGTGCACCTGCAGGGTGAAGTGGTGGCCCGACCAGGGGTGGTCGACGGAAGCCCGGTCCCAGTAGAACTCGGCGAGGCCGTAGTCACGGCACATGCTGTGGTCGCCGAAGGCGTCCTCGGCGATGGCCGGCCCAAGGGCCTTGGTGACATGGTCGGGAGAATCCGCAGGGCCCACGCCGAGCACGGTGCCGGTGGTGACGACGTCCACATAGAACGCCAGGGAATGCGGAGTCAAAGGCTGATCCTCGATGCGGTGTGGTCCGACATGATGTGAGGGACGTCCCCACCGGGGTGTCCACCACCCGTGACCACGTCCATGGGAACCGCCGGGGCCCTGTCGACCCGGCGAAGACCTTACTCCACCTGGGCCGCTTGCTGGTTTTCGGATGCGCGACGCTCGAGGTAGAAGAGGTGGTTCTTGGGGCCTGTTCGGCGGGCCCGCCACGCCCTGCCGCACCATCGCCCCCGCCGCCCAACTCACCGACGTGGCCTGCTTTCTGGGCGGACGTTCCGGAGCTCATCTGTGCACATGGGTGGGTTGCCGCGACCAGAAGTTGCGGCGAAGGCGATGGACTGGGCGACCAGCCGCCGGGCACCGGGGCACCAGCCCAGGGCGGTGGGGCGCATGCCAGACTCGGAGATCGAACGGGCCATGAAGATGACGTCGTCGATGACGCATCCGAGGTCGCGGGCGCCCACGGACTCGGTGCCAGGCCGGTGAGCTGCGCTGACAGCGGATCTGCGCGATGAGGGTCGTCGGGAATAGCCTGGAGAAGAGCGGCACCGGGGCGGAGCGGACCCTCTCGATGCATCCCCTTGCCCCTGGGCGGCCGCACAACAGGGAGGAAGGGTCATGCCCTGGAATCTGAACGGCACGTACCTGGAGAGCTGTAACTGTGACGTGGTGTGCCCCTGCACGACCTCGGGCCTCACCGCACCGGCCGACCACGAGCGCTGCCAGGTGACCTTCGCGTTCCATGTGGACAGCGGGAACGTGGACGACGTCGACGTCTCCGACCGCAGCGTGGCCATCTTCGTCGACGGGCCGCAGGTGCTGGCCGAGGGAGGCTGGCAGGTGGCGCTGTACGTCGACGCTTCAGCCGACGACGGCCAGGCGGAGGCGCTGGGCAAGGTCTTCTCGGGCCAGGCGGGCGGGCCGATGGCGGGGCTCGCTCCGCTCATCGGCGAGGTCCTCGGCGTGGAGCGCGTTCCCATCGACTACCGCGACGACGGTCGCCACCACGCCGTGCGGGTGGGTGATGCCATCGACATCGAGATCGAGGACCAGGTCGCCCCGCAGTTCGGCGAGGACGGTCCGGTGATGGGCCTGACGGGAATTTTCCACCCGGTGAACAGCACACTGACGATCTCCCGGTCCACCCGGGCGACGGGCGACGGCGTGTACGGCCGGTCCTGGGACTTCACGGGCGGCAACGGACACTCGGCGCCCTTCACGTGGTCCGGATGACCGGTGGGCCGGTTACCGTCCGCCGGGTGGCCCCCGCCGGGCTGCTGCTGGTCGTGGCGGCCGCCGCCTGGGTCTGGATGGCGACGCGCTGGGGCGGCATGTCGGCGATGCCCGGCACCATGGGCCTGGGCCCAGCCGCTTTCGTGGCCGTGTGGACGCTGATGATGACTGCGATGATGCTGCCCGCCACGGCGCCCGTCGCCGCCTTGTACGCACGCACCATCACCGTGCACCGGGCATCGCGCATGGTCGTTTTCACGGTCGCCTACCTGCTCGTCTGGGCCGCGGCCGGGCTGCCGGCGTATGCGCTGGCTGTCGGCCTCGGCCGGGCGGCGAGCCTCCCCCAAGCGGCGGGGACAGCAGTGGCCGCGGCCGTGTTCGCGGTCAGCGGCGTCTACCAGCTCACGCCTCTCAAAGACCGTTGTCTGGCGAGGTGCCGTTCGCCGATCGGCCTGATGCTGCGCTACGCCTCGTACCCGGGGGCCTCGCGCGATCTGCGTGCCGGAGCCCACCACGGGGCCTTCTGCCTGGGCTGCTGCTGGTCGCTGATGGTGCTGCTGGCGGCGTTCGGTGTGATGAACCTGTGGGCCATGGTGGTCCTGGCCGCCGTGATCACCGCCGAGAAACTCGCTCCGGCCGGTCGCCTGGTGGCCCGGGCCGTGGGGATCGCCTCGATCGTCCTGGCCGTCGCCGTCTTCTGGGTCCCGGCGCTGGCTCCTGGCCTCACCGGCGGTGGTATGGCCGGGATGTAGACCGGCTCAGGCCTTGAGTGAGGTGACCAATCGGCGATGGCCGATCGAGGGAAGACCACCGGGCACAACGTGACGAGCAGAAACGCACCGCCCACCGTCAGCAACGGGGAAGACAGTCCGACCGAATCCACGAGGAAGCCCACAGCCAGTCCGCCCAGCGGAGTGACCAACCGCACCGACGCCGTTGCCGTTGCCGCGCTGAGCATGCGGCCGCGCAGTTCTTCCGGCACCGTCGCATATGGGAACGTCGGCCACCGCCGAAAGCGGCTGCTCACCGCCCGGGCCCGTGGGCGGAACCGGCCCTCCGCCCACGAGTGGAGGGCCACGCTTCAGTGGTGGTGCCCGTCGTGCGTTTCCCCTGCTGGGCGCCCGTGCTGCGGGTGGCCGGTGTGATCGTGGCCGGTGTCGGGTGAGCCGCCCATCATGCGGAGCATGGACAGCCCGCCGGTACGGCAGAAGCGCACCAGGAGCACCGCCGCCAGGAGCAGGAAGACGATGTTGAGCCAGGTGGTGTAGTTCCAGCTCACGCCCTCCATCGGGATCTTCGCGTCGGCCTGGTCGGGGATCAGGCCGAGCCCCCCGAAGGCGAGTTCGACGATGTACCCGGCGATGACCATCGCGAGATAGAACGTGCCGAGCAGGAAGGCGGCCGTCCTGGCGCCGTAGTACTTCCGGTAGATGTTGAGGATCGGCAGGATCAGCAGGTCGGCGAAGATGAACGCCACCACGCCGCCGAAGCTGATGCCGCCCTTCCACAGCACCACCGCCAGCGGCACGTTGCCGATGGAGCACACGAACGACGCGATCGCCACCAGCGGGCCGACGATCGGGCCCCACAGCTTGGCGGCGAGGGGGTGGCCGTCGAAGAAGAAGGCACGCCAGAAGGAATCGGGAACCCAGGCGGCGATGGCGCCGGCGATGAGCAGACCGACGACCAGGTCGCGCAGGATCGCCGCCCACTCCATGACGAAGACGTGGCTGGTGGCGGTGAAGCCCTCTCGGCTGAAGAGCCGACTGGTGAAGGAGCCGTCGCGCGATACGGACATGTCCATCGCCGCATGGCCCTCCATCGACCCGGCCAGCCCTTTTTCCGTCTGTTCGCGGGCCTGACGCAGAAGCCGCTCGCGCAGGAACAGGCGGAACAGGACAGCCAGCACAACGATCATGACGGGTCCGCCGACGAACTCTGCGGCGGTGAACTGCCAGCCCATGAGCAGGGCGAGGATCACGCCGAGCTCGACGACCAGGTTGGTGGAGGCGATCTCGAAGGCCATCGCGGCGGTGAAGTTCGCGCCCTTGCGGAACAGCGAGCGGGCCAGCGCGACCGCCGCGTACGAGCAGGATGACGACGCCGCGCCCAGGCCGGCGGCGACGGCGAGGGTCCGGGGCCGGTCATCGCCCAGGAGCGAGATCACGGTGGACTTGCGGACCACGGCCTGGACGACAGCGGACAGGGCGAAGCCGAGGATCAGGGCCCAGGTGATCTCCCAGGTCATCGACCCGGCAATCGACAGTGCGTGCAGTACGGCGTGCATCTGTGAAGTCTTCCTCCGTCAGGGTGCGGCATGCCGCCCACGGACAGGCTCTCTCTGGGTGGGCGTCCGTCGGGCCGGGGGGTGCGGGGCGCCGCCGCGTGGGTGGCGCCCCGCCGGGGTTCAGCCGACGCGCAGGGTCAGGGCGGCGGTGTGCAGCTTGCCGCCGGTCTGGAACTGCAGGAACAGCCGCCAGTTGCCGGAGGAGGGCAGTTCGGCGTGGAAGTTCAGGTCGGGGCCGCCGTGGTCGCCGGTCACCTCGGTGGTGGGGTGGAGGTGGGCGAACGCGGCGTCGCCTTCGTGGAAGGCGGTCAGGTGGGCGTAGGTGTCCAGGTAGGGCTCAAGGTCGGTGACGGGCTTGCCGTCCTTGGCGACGGAGACGGTCAGCGGGTGCGCCATGCCGGCCATGGGCTCGCCCTTGACGGTGACGGTGAACCCGTCGGCCTGTGTGCTGGCGGCGGGCGCGGGCAGCGGGGTCTTGGTGGCGCTTCCGGGCGCGGTGACGGTGCGCGAGAGCACGAAGTCCTTGCCCTTGCCAGGCCCGCCGTCGGGGGTGAAGGAGGCGAACAGGCGCCAAGCGCCCGGGGCGAGGGAGGCCAGGCCGGCGGTCCAGGTGCCGTCGGCGGCCATGGTGGGGTGGATGTGCTGGAAGCCGGTCAGGTCGGAGCGGATGGCGTAGAAGTGCATCCGCTTGGTCTGGTCGAGGGCGAAGCCGGTGACCGGCTTGCCGTCCGGGCCTGTGACCGTGAACCGATAGGCCGTCTGCTTGCCGGACGGCAGGGTCGCGTCCTTGGAGGTGAGGCGGTAGCCGTCCTGGGTGTCGGCCAGGCCGTTGCCGGAGGCCATGTGGCCCATGCCGGGCATGTCGCCCATCGCCTGCGCCGTGCTGGGCGAGGCGGACGCGGAGGACTTGCTGCCGTGGTCCATGCCGGGCATGGACGAGGAGTCGCTGGAGGAGCCGCAGGCGGCCAGCGTCAGCGCGAGAGCGGCTGCGGCGCCGGTCGCTGCGAGGCTGCGGCGGCGTGCGGTGAAACGGTGCGAGGTGACCATCGAAGTGGAGTCTTCCGGGGTGGGCGCACCACACCGGTGGTGCGCGGAAACGAGCAGGACAACGGTGCCGGTTTCCGGCCTGGGGCCGGGTCCGGCGCGCACCTGTCACGTCCGCGCGATGCACTCCTGAAGCAGTAGATCTCGTCCGCCATCCGGTGGCCCGCGCCGCCCCCTCCCGCCGGCCGCTGCCCGCAGTCGGGTCAGCGTCCACAGGGCGAGCACGGCGGTTCCTGCCACGGCGAGCAGGCCGGGCGCAGGCAGGGGGGTCCGCTCGTGGGCGGGCGTCGACACGCACAGCGCTCCGGGCATCCCGGAGACGTCGGCGGCCCGGGCGGCGGAACCGGGAGTGTGCCCGGCCGGCACGTGGGCCGCGGGCAGGGCAGCGGTGTCGTGGCCACTGGTCATCGGCGAGGCCGCGGTCATGGCGCCGTGGCAGCCGTCCGCGGCCGTGGCCGGGGCTCCGTGCATGAGGAAAAGCCCGAACAGCACCGCGCACACTGCCAGCAGCCGGACGACGCCCCGTGTGCCTGCCTGTGCGCTGTCCACGGCCAAGTCCCTTCCTTCTCGTCCAGTCCACGCCGTACGACCATACCCCGGCAGGGTATCGACGGCGAGCTGCAAACTCAGCCGATAGGGGGGCCGCCCGGGCAAGGGCGGGCTCTGCGCCCGCAGGACCTGGACAGGAACCGGTGATGCGATCGCGCGGCTGGCGCACTCCTGGCGCCTGCGGCCTCGGAGTGGCGCTCGACGGACTTCGACGGGCTTGACTAGATACCCCCTGGGGGTATCTATTGGGAACGGCCGGGCAGTCATCAGTCCGTTCGGCTGACACGTCCAACCAGGAGGCTTCCGTCATGGCTACGACCACGTCCAACCCCCCGTCCGTCTACACCGTTACGGGTATGACCTGCGCACACTGCGTCAGCGCGGTCACCGAGGAGATCACCCAGGTGCCCGGTGTCACGGGTGTCGAGGTCGATCTGGCCGCCGGGACGGTGTCCGTCAGCTCCCAGGGCCCGCTCGACGACGCCGCGGTGGCCGCCGCGGTCGAGGAGGCCGGCTACGAGGTGACCGCAACCCCGCAGCAGTGCTCGGACGGCTGCTGCGGAACCTGCCACTGACGGCCCTGCGCCGGGGCGAGGCGCCCACGCCCGCCCCGGCGGGGCCCGGCCCCCGCCAGCATGACCATGCTCTTCCAGCCGGCGATCTCTTCCAGCGATCCCTTACCTCCCCTTGTCGAAGGAACCGTGATGAGTGCGAGCACCCACACCAAGGCCCAGGCCGCCTCCCCGGCCCACAACCGTGAAGTGACCGGCCGGGTCGAGCTGGCGATCGGCGGCATGACCTGCGCCTCGTGCGCCGCCCGCATCGAGAAGAAGCTCAACCGCATGGACGGCGTCGAGGCCACCGTCAACTACGCCACCGAGAAGGCCAAGGTCACCTTCCGCGAGGACATAACCGTCACCGACCTGATCGCCGCCGTGGAGGCCACCGGCTACAGCGCGCACCAGCCGCAGCCCACCAGGACCGAGCCGGAACCCGGCAGCGGCCCGGCGGACGAGGAGCGGGAGGAACTGACACCGCTGCGGCAGCGGCTGACCACCGCGGTGGTGCTGGCCGTGCCGGTGATCGCGATGGCGATGGTTCCGGCGCTGCAGTTCCAGTACTGGCAGTGGCTTTCGCTGACCCTGGCGGCACCCGTGGTGACCTACGCCGCCTGGCCCTTCCACAAGGCTGCCTGGAGCAACGCCCGACACGGCGCCGCCACCATGGACACGCTGATCTCCGTCGGTGTGTCGGCGGCGTTCTTGTGGTCGCTGTGGGCGCTGTTCTTCGGCACGGCCGGCATGCCCGGCATGACCCACCCCTTCGAGCTGACCATCGCCCGCAGCGACGGCGCCGGGAACATCTACCTGGAGGCCGCGGCCGGCGTCACTGCCTTCATCCTGGCCGGCCGGTTCTTCGAAGCCCGCTCCAAACGCAAGGCGGGTGCCGCGCTCAAGGCCCTGCTGGAGCTCGGCGCGAAGGAGGTCACGGTGCTGCGCGATGGCGGTGAAGCGCGCATCGCCGTCGCCGCGTTGAAGGTCGGAGACCGTTTCCTGGTCCGCCCCGGCGAGAAGATCGCCACCGACGGCACGGTCGTCGAGGGCTCCTCCGCCGTGGACGCCTCCATGCTCACCGGCGAGTCCGTCCCGGTCGAGGTGGGCGCCGGGGACTTCGTCACCGGCGCCACCCTGAACGCCGGCGGACGTCTGGTCGTCGAGGCCACCCGGGTCGGCGCCGACACCCAGCTCGCCCGCATGGCCAAACTGGTGGAGGACGCGCAGAACGGCAAGGCCGCCGCTCAGCGCCTCGCCGACAAGATCTCCGCAGTCTTCGTCCCGGTCGTGATCGCCCTGGCCCTGGGCACCCTGGCGTTCTGGCTCGGCACCGGCGCGGGACTGAGCGCCGCGTTCACCGCAGCGGTCGCCGTCCTGATCATCGCCTGCCCCTGCGCCCTCGGTCTGGCCACCCCGACCGCGCTGATGGTCGGCACCGGGCGCGGCGCGCAGCTCGGCATCCTCATCAAGGGGCCCGAAGTGCTGGAGAGCACGCGCAGGGTCGACACCATCGTCCTGGACAAGACCGGCACCGTCACCACCGGCCGTATGACCCTGCTGGCCGTGCACAGCGCCGAAGGCACCGAGGAGAACGACGTCCTGCGGCTGGCCGGCGCCCTGGAGCACGCCTCCGAGCACCCCGTCGCCCGGGCCGTCGCCGCCGGAGCCGTCGACCGCGTCGGCGCCCTCCCCGCGCCTGAGGACTTCGCCAACGTCCCCGGTCTCGGCGTCCAGGGCATCGTGGACGGGCACGCCGTGCTCGTCGGCCGCGAGCAGCTGCTCGCCGAATGGGCCATGGCCCTGCCGGCCGGCCTGAAGCGAGCCAAGGACGCGGCCGAGGCGGCCGGACGTACGGCCATCGCGGTCGCCTGGGACGGCGAGGCCCGCGCGGTCCTCGAAGTCGCCGACGCCGTCAAGGAAACCAGCCCCGAAGCGATCCGCCGCCTGCGCGCCCTCGGCCTGACGCCCATCCTCCTCACCGGTGACAACCGGGCCGTCGCCGCAGCAGTGGCCGCCGAGGTGGACATCGCGCCCGAGCATGTGATCGCCGAAGTCCTGCCGCAGGACAAGGTCGACGTCGTCAAGCGGCTGCAGAGCCAGGGGCGCTCGGTCGCCATGGTCGGCGACGGCGTCAACGACGCTGCAGCCCTGGCCCAGGCCGACCTCGGCCTCGCGATGGGCACCGGCACGGACGCCGCCATCGAGGCCGGCGACCTGACCCTCGTACGCGGCGACCTCCGAGTCGCCGCCGACGCGATACGCCTCGCCCGCAAGACGCTGGGCACCATCAGGTCCAACCTGTTCTGGGCGTTCGCCTACAACGTCGCCGCCCTGCCGCTCGCCGCGGCCGGGCTGCTCAACCCGATGATCGCGGGAGCGGCCATGGCCTTCTCCTCGGTCTTCGTCGTCGGCAACAGCCTGCGGCTGCGTCGCTTCCGTGCCGCCGACCAGTAAGCGGTCGACCGTGCAGGTCGCCGGGGGTGCCCGTACTCGGGTGGGGCGGTGGCTGGCGTCGTGCGCCGGCTACCGCTTCCCGACGGTGTAGGTCAGGTGGGTCACCCGGGACGATGCGGCCGTGCGGGTCTGGTCGAGGGCGAGGCGGTCGGGGTCCACGCGGTCGAACAGGCGGATGCCTGTGCCGAGCAGCACGGGCGCGAGGGTGATCGAGAACTCGTCCGGCCATCAGCCCTCCGCTGCCTTCGGCGTGGTCTCGTTCCGGGTGGTCTCGTTCCGGGCGAGTTCGGCGACGTAGGCCGCCAGGTGGCGCAGCGTCTGCTCGCCGCCCTCGATCGCGTGGTACTTCTCCACCGCCTCGTCGCGCAGTTCCTTGGTGGGGAACACCGTGCGCATCACGATCCGGGTCTCGTCGTCGGCCGCCTCGAAGGTCAGGACCGACTCGAAGGCGTTGGGGTCGTCGCGGGACTCGCCGTGCACCAGCGCGATCCGCTCCGGCGGAACGATCTCGGTCCAGGTGATCCACTCCTGGTAGTCGGTCCCGTCCGGCCCGTGCATCACGAAGGCCCAGGCCCCGCCCGCGCGGAACTCGAAGGACCGCGTCGTGGTGGTGAACCCTTCCGGTCCCCACCACCGCGACAGGTGCCGGACCTGCGTGAACGCCTCGAACACCAGCTCCCGTGGGGCGCCGATGGCCCGGGAGATCACGATCTCGCGGTCCGCGATCGTGTGGTCGGGCTCGCCGCCGCTACTGGTCGTCGTCATCCGGTGGTTCCTCCTGCCTTGCCTGTTTCAGATCTCGCACGTACTCGTCCAGCCGGTCGAAGGTCTCGTTCCAGAACCGTTCGAAGCCGCCCACCCACTCGTGGACCGGCCGCAGCCCGCGGGCGTCCAGGCTGTACAGCCGCTGCTTGCCCGCCCCGCGGACCTGCACCAGCCCGACCTCACGGAGCACCCGCAGGTGCTTGGACGCCTGCGGCTGGCTCATTCCCAGGTCCCGCGCCAGTTCGGTCACGGGCCGCTCGCCGCCCTGCAGCAGCACCAGGATCTCCCGCCGCTGCGGCTCGGCGATCGCGTTGAACGTGTCCGAGGTCGTCGCCGCTCGTGCCATGGACCCATCGTATGTCTATATCGGAATGCGTCAAAGGTTGGTGGGTGACCAACGACCGGCTCGGGCTGGTCCGTCTTGCCCACCTGACCGTGACGAAGGTGCGGCTACGCGAGGCTCGTAAGCGGCTGGGCCACTGGGCCACCGCCCTCGGGCCGACGACCGGCACCGGGCAGAGCGGTGCGGCCTGGGGCGTCGGGTGCACTGCGGCGGCGATCATGTTTCATTAAGCCGAAGTCGGTGTGGAGCGAGTTGCCCCGGCCCGTGGGCACTCGCGCCGAACCGGTCGGGCACGTCCGCCTCGGCTGCGCCCGCGCCCCCCGCCCGGCAATCCCTGGACGCCCGAAGCGGGCTCGGCTGCCGGGGTCAAGACGCCGTTGATCATCACCGTGTATGCGCGGTCCACGCGGTGCTGTCCGCGGTGGCGCCGGCCGTCGAGCAGTCCCCCACCGGCGAGGTCTGCTACGTGGTGCCCGTCGAGGACCTGCCCCCGGCCGGGCGTCCACCAGCGACGACCGGCTCATCGCCCTCACCGAGCCCGACGACACGGGCGAGTCGTCGTGTCGTCGCATGCAGTCGACGGCGTTCTCGCATCTCAGCGTGCCAGGATGCCCGGGGATACGACCGCCAGTACGTCGACGGGCAGGAGCCAGCCATGATCAGCGGTGCACATGTCGTCCTCTACAGCCAGGACGCCGAGGCGGACCGTGCCTTCATCCGAGACGTCCTCGACTTTCCCGCCGTCGACGCGGGCGGCGGCTGGCTCATCTTCAAGCTGCCCCCGGCCGAGGTGGCCGTGCACCCGGCCGACGGCCCGCCCCAGCACGAGTTCTTCTTGATGTGCGATGACCTTGATTCCCAGCTCAGCGAGTTCCGCGCGCAGGGCGTCGAGATCACCCGTCCGGTCAGCGAACAGCGCTGGGGCAAACTGACGGCGATCCGGCTCCCCAGCGGCGCCGAGCTCCCGCTGTACGAACCACGCCACCCCACCGCCCACAGCCTGTGACCTCAAGGCATATCTACGGCGGGTGGGAGCTGCGTACCGCCTGCCGAGAACAGGGCCTGGGCTACGTCGTGCGACTCCGCCTGGTGTCACTGGTGTACCGCCCGGCAGGGCGTTACGCGCGATCCTCAGCAGCTACCGACAGGGCTTGTACGGCCTGGGCGACATCCGTACGGAGGTCGTCGAGGCTGTGGTCGGGGCCGAGGACCATGCGCCGCAGCTGCGGCATGGCAATGCTCCAGCCGGCCAGGGCGAGGGTGAAGAACACCCGGGAGCGGGCGTCACCGCCCCGGCCGCCCGACGCCGCCGCGTCGATCTTGTCCTGGTAGTGGGCCGTCCGGGCCTCCTCCGCCGGGACCGGCTGGTCGCCGATCTCGAGGGCCTCCCACATGACCAGCCGCAGAGCTTCCGGGTGGGCGCGGTGGTAGTCGAAGAGACGCCCGGCGTAGACGGGGAGGTCCTCGCTGGGCGGTACGGCGTCGGCGAGTTCGGCCAGGGCGCGTTCCAGGACGACGGCGAAGAGCTTGTTCTTGTCGCCGAAGTAGTCGTAGATGGCGCGCTTGTTGGCCTTGGCCTCGGCGGCGATACGGTCCACCCGGGCGCCGGCGACGCCGTGCGCGGCGAACTCCGCCGTCGCCGCCGCGAGGATGCGTCCCTTGGTCGCCGTGGAGTCGTATGCCATGCGCCCATCGTAACGAACTGGTTCGTTTGACGAATCGAAGACGGTCATGCCAGCCTCGCATTCGAACCATCCAGTTCGTTCGGTTGGAGAGTACGATGTCCCGGAACGATCCGCCCGCCCCCGCGGCCACGGGCACGGGGCGCAGGCTTCCGCTTCTCATGGCGTTGGCCTGCGGTGTCAGCGTCGCGAACGTGTACTTCCCGCAGGCCCTCACCCCGCTCATAGCCCGCGGCTTCGACATCGCTCCGGCCGCGGCGGCGGTCGTGGCCACGGTGACCCAGCTCGGCTACGCGGCCGGGCTGTTCCTGCTGGTCCCGCTCGGCGACCGGCTGCCACGCCGGCCGCTGATCACCGGTCTGCTCGCCGTGACCGGCCTCGCGCTCCTGGCTGCCGGTCTCGCCCCGGCGTCCGGTCTGCTGCTCGCGGCCGGCACCGTGGTGGGCGTGGCGACCGTGGTCCCGCAGCTCCTGCTGCCCATGGCCGCGGGGCTGGTCGAGCCGGACCGTCGCGGCAGTGTCATCGGCACCCTGCAAGCCGGGCTGATCGGCGGCATCCTGCTGGCCCGCACCTTCGGCGGCGTCCTGGGCGAGCACCTGGGCTGGCGCGCGCCCTACCTGGTGGCCGCCGCCCTGACCGTACTTCTCGCCGTAGTCCTCGGTCTCGCCCTGCCCGCTGCCGCCCCGGCCGTACAGGACCGTTACCCGAGGCTGTTGGCCGACACCCTGCGCCTGCTCCGCGACGAGCGGCAGCTGCGGCGTTCCGTGTTCTTCCAGGTCACCCTCTTCGGCGGATTCAGCGCGGCCTGGACGGCACTGGCCCTGTTGATCACCGGCCCCCGGTACGACCTGGGCACCCAAGCCGTGGGCCTGCTGGCCCTGATCGGCGCGGGCAGCATGTTCTGCGCGCCGGCCGCCGGCCGCTGGGTCGACCGGCTCGGCGCCGACCGGGTGAACCTGTGGTGCATCCTGGCCGCCCTCGCGGCGGCGGCCCTGCTCACCGCGGGCCTGCTGGGCGGAGCGACGGGGGTCGTGGGGCTGGCCGTCGGGCTGCTGTTGCTCGACGTGGCCGTGCAGTGCGGACAGGTCGCCAACCAGGCCCGCATCTTCGCCCTCCGGCCCGAGGCCCGCAGCCGTCTCAACACCGGCTACATGACCTGTGCGTTCCTCGGCGGCAGCGCCGGGTCGTGGCTCGGCACCCGCGCCTACGCCGCACTGGGCTGGGGCGCCGTGTGCGCACTGATCGCCGTCGCCGGGCTCGTCGCGCTCGCGGCGTACGCGGGCGGCCGGCCGGGGCGGTACGGCGACCAGGGCGACCGGACCCAGCGAGTTGCCGCCTCCCGCTGAGCACCGCCGAGGGCTTCCTCGGCAGCCGAGTCGGTTCGGTCAGTCCCCGCGTTCGCCTCGGCGGGACCCACCGGTGAGAAGTACTGGTCGGGAGCGCAGCAAATCGGCGGGCGTCAACCACAGGACGACCCGGTGGCGATGGCGGAATCGAAGGGCACTCCCACACGGTTCTCTCGTACGGGACTTCGGCGATACCGACGCCGGGTTCGGTTCAGTCGGGCTTGGACGCCCACGCCGTCTCGACCGTGTCGGCCAGTGCCTCCCCCTTGGCGAAGCCGTAGTACGCGGCGAACTGGAGCACGATCTCGTCCATCTCCTCCTTGGTGACGTCGCCGGAGTGGAGCGCGGCGGTGACATGGGAGTGCAGGGGGACGGGTGAGTCGTCGAGGGCGACGCAGGCGACGGTGATGATCCGCCGTTCTCTGCGGGTCAGCCCGGGGCGCTGCCACACGTGGCCGAAGACGAAGTTGAGGATGCCGGCCTGCCGGTACGGCGAGTTCGTGGGCGGTGCGGGGACGAGGTTGACGTCGACGAACTCTTCGGCGCCGCGCTTGAGCCGCTCCTCCCAAGCGCCGGGACCGAGCGTGTCATTGTCCAACTGCGGCCAGGGGGGCGTCTGTTCGCCTCGTTCGCGGTGGATGCGGTCCCACTGCCGGGCGATGGCCCCCTCCAGGTGGGAGGCCTTCGGCCAGCCGCAGTACACCGCGAAGTGCAGGACGAACTCCAGCATGGCCTCCAGGTCGATGTCGCCGGACGCGAGCGCCGCGTGCACGTGGTCCTCGATGGGCTGGGGCGCGTCGGCGGCGGCCACGCAGGTCAGGGTGACCCAGCGGCGGTCACGGCGGCTCAGTCCGGGGCGCGACCAGACCTCGCCGTAGAGGAAATCGCGTGAGGCGCGGCCGAACGGCGTGCTCGCCGCGGGTTGTTCGTGGGCGGGCAGCACTTCGGTGAGCGTCCGTGGCATGGAGCTGTCGTCCATCTCGGTCTCCTGGAAGGGGAGTTCGGGCGTGTCGTCACGCACGGATGAAGACGTTCTTGGTCTGGAGGAACTCGTAGAGGCCCTCCTTGCCGCCTTCACGGCCGTAGCCGCTCTGCTTGTAGCCGCCGAACGGAGCGCCCGGTGGCTGGCCCGAGGCGCCGTTGACGAGGACGGTGCCCGACTGGAGGAGCGGGACGATCCGCTGGACGCGGGACACGTCGCGGGTGTGGACGGCGGTACCGAGGCCGTAAGGGGTGGAGTTGGCGAGTTCGACCGCCTCGTCCTCGGTCGTGAAGGGGATGAGGGACAGCACCGGGCCGAAGACCTCGTGCTGGCCGATCTCGCTGTGCGGGTCGACGTCGGCGAGGATCGTCGGGTCGATGAAGTAGCCGTCGCGGTTGTCCGGCGGCAGTGTCGACGGGTCGGTGGCGTGGCCGCCGAGAACCAGCCGGCTGTCCTTGGCCGCCCGGTCGATCATGCCGAGGATGCGCTCGTGGGCCGCCTCCCCGATGACCGGGCCGAGGGCCGTCGTCGGGTCGAAGGGGTCGCCGACGCGCAGGGCGGCGACCGCCTCGCCGGTGGCGGCGACCACTCGGTCGTACACCTCGCGGTGCACCAGCATCCGGGTGGTGAGGTTGCAGCCCTGGCCGGAGAGGGTGAAGCAGGAGCGGACGGTCTCGGCGACGGCCTCGTCGAGGTCGGCGTCGGGGAAGACCATGTCGGCCGTCTTGCCGCCGAGTTCGAGCAGGACGGGCTTGAGGGTGTGGCGGGCCGCGTCGAGGATCTTCTTCGCGGTCGGTATGCCGCCGGTGAAGGTGATCTTCGCGACGTCGGGGTGGCGGACCAGCCGCTCGCCGGCCTCCGGGCCGCCGGGCAGGACGTGCAGCACCCCCGGGGGCAGCCCGGCTTCCAGGGCGATCTCGGCGAACCGGGCCACGGTGAAGGGGGCCAGGTCGGGAGCCTTGACGACGACGCAGTTGCCGGCCGCCAGCGCGGGGGCGATCTTCATGCCGACCGACATGATCGGGCCGTTCCAGGTGAGGATGACGCCGATGACGCCGTACGGCTCGGGGACGGTGTAGTCGAGGCCGGGCGCCGTCCGCGGGCTGGGCGGGATGGTGACGCCCTCGAGTTTGTCGGCCCAGCCGGCGTAATAGCCGAACCAGCCCGCGCTCAGGTGCGCCAGCGCCGCCGACACGCGGAAGGGGGCGCCCAGTTCGAGGGTGTTCAGACGGCCGAGCTCCGGTACCCGCTCCAGCATCAGCTCCTCGACTCGCTGGAGGATGCGGCGGCGTTGGTCGGGGGACATCGCCCGCCACTTGGGGAAGGCCTGTTTCGCCGCCGCGACGGCCGCGTCGATCTCCTGCGGTCCGCTGAGGAGGACGGTGCCGTTGGCCCGGGCGGTGGCCGGGTTGATGTGGTCCTGCTCGCCGACGGAAGTCGTCTGGAGCCAAGCGCCGTCGACGAGGGGGCCGGTGGTGCCGAGGTCGCGGGAAAGGGACGTGGTCATGTCGGTGCCGCCTTGAGGTCGTCCGGACGGGGCGTGATCAGGGCGCAGGACACTGGCCCAGCGTCGACACGGTGTGCGCGGTGAGGTCCGGGAGGGTCAGGGGCCGCGGGGCCCGGCCGTGTCGGCGGCGTCGAGCAGGATGCCGACGCCGCTGCGCAGCAGCGGCACGGCCTGGCTCAGTCCGGTGGTGTCGAGGCCGGAGGCTGTGCTGCGCGGCTGCTCCTCCTCCGCCGCTGACCGGTGCGTCCACCGCGGCGATCTCGCGCCCCGCGACCTGGTCGGCGACGCGTCGCGGCAGGTGTGGGGATGGAGGGTGGAGGCTGCCCGGTCCGATGAGGCCGACCCGGGTCGGGGCTGTCGCGATGGCGGTCACAGGCGGGTGACCCAGCCGCCGTCGACGTTGATGGTCTGGCCGTTGATCCAGGCGCCTGCCGGGGAGACGAGCAGGAGGAGCGTGCCGAGGAGGTCTTCAGCGGGGGCGGACTTCTTGCCCGGGATGGCGGCCGTGAGGGCGGCGCGTGCGGGGTGGTCGGCGGGCAGGCTGCGCAGGCCGGGCTCGTTCTCGACCAGGCCGGGGGCGACGGCGTTGACGTTGATGCCAAGGGGGCCCAGCGAGCGGGCGAGGCCGGCGGTGACACTGACCAGGGCGAGTTTGCTGACGCCGTAGATGCCGCCGCCCATGAAGGCGCCGGCGGAGACCTGGTTGACGATCCGCCCACCGCCGCGTTCGACCATCGAGGCCTTGACCGCGCCCGCGCAGATGACGGCGCCGAGGACGTTGACGCGCATGACCTGGTCGAACCAGTCCGTGGGCAGGTCCAGGATGTCGACCTGGGGGATCTCGGCCATGAGGGCCGCGTTGTTGACCAGGATGTCGATGCCGCCGAAGGCGGCGGTGGTCCTGGCGGCCATGTCGGCCGCGGAGGCGCGGTCGGTGATGTCGACGCGCACGCCGAGGGCGTGCAGTCCGTCGGAGACCAGGGACTTGGCGGCCTGTTCGGCGCCGTCGCCGTTCAGATCGGCGAGCACGACACAGGCGCCGGCCTCGGCCAGGGCGCGGCCGTAGACCTGGCCGATGGCGCCGGCGCCGCCGGTGACGACGGCGACCTTGCCGTCCAGCCGGAGCCGGTCGATGGTGCTGCTGCTCATGGGGCGTCCTTCGTCAGACGGGACAGGTAGGCGTCGACATCGGCGCCGTGCTCGCGCAGTTCGTCGGCGGCTTCGGGTGCGGTGAGGAGGAGGAAGCGGTCGTGGGTGACGCCGTCGGCGACGAGTTCGCCGACCGTGTCGGCGTCCAGGACGGGGAAGTCGGGGCCGCGGGGCGGTGCCGGTTTCCCGTAGAAGCTGATCTGTTCGACGATGTTGGTGGCGACGCCGGCCGGGCACAGGCAGGAGACGCCGATACCGCGCGGGCGCAGGTAGAGCGCGAGCGCTTCGGACAGTCCGACGACGGCGTGTTTGGTCGCGGTGTACGGCAGACGGTCGAATCCGTAGGGCAGCAGGCCCGCCGTGGAGGCGGTGTTGACGACGTGGCCCGAGCCCTGCTCCAACAGGTGGGGGAGGAAGACGAGGTTGCTGCGTACGACGCCCAGCAGATTGACGTCGACGACGCGTTGCCAGGCGGCCAACGGGATGTCCTGGACCGGGCCGACCGCCAGCACGCCGACGTTGTTCATGACCAGGTCGATGCGGCCGAAGCGGTCGAGGGCCACGTCGCGGACCGCTTCCAGGTCGTCGAGGCTGGTCACGTCGCAGACCGCCGCGACGCCCCGGTCGCCGAGTTCGCCGGCGACGGTGTGCGCCCGCCCGCCGACGAGGTCGGTGACGACCACGCGTGCCCCGCGCCGGGCGAAGGCGTGAGCGGTGGCGCGGCCGATCCCGCTGCCGGCGCCGGTGACGATCGCCACGGCGTTGCGCAGATCGATGCTCATCGGATCGTCGTTCCTCCGCTCGCGGGTGGGAGGCTGATGGCTCAGGGGCGCAGCAGCGGCACCGTCCGGCAGTCACCCTGCTTGGCAGTCAGTCAATGGAAGGAGACGGCGGGGCGGCCAAAGGGGGGAACACCCGCTCGCCGCTGTGGGCGTCGGTGATCCCGATGGCCTCGATCGGGCAGGACTCGGCCACCTCCAGCACCTCTTCGGAGGCCGGCAGGGTCTCGGCCCGTGAGCGGCCCTGTCCGTCCTCGTCGAGCTGGAAGTCCTCGGGCGCGGAGGCCGCGCACAGGCCCGTGCGGACGCACACCCGCTTGTCGACCCTCACCGTCCAGCGTTGCGTCATCGCCGGGCTCCTTCGACGACCAGCGGCAGGGTCTTCCAGCCGCGCACGGTCGAGGTCTGGGCCAGTTCCGCGTGGTCCCAGTCGACGTCCCAGCCGGGGAAGCGCTGCAGGATCTCCTCGGCCGCGATCCTGCCCTCCAGCCTGGCCAGTGCCGCACCCAGGCAGTAGTGGGCGCCGACGCCGAAGCTCATGTGCTGGGTGACCCGGTGGATGTCGAAGCGGTCCGGGTCGTCGAAGCGCCGGGGATCGCGGTTGGCGGCGGCCTGGACGAACAGGATGGCGCTGCCCGCCGGCACCGTACGCTCGTACAGCTCGACGTCCTTCGTGACGTAGCGCGCGGTGAACGGGCCGGTCGGCTCGAAGCGCAGGATCTCCTCGATCGCGTTCGGGATGAGGGAGGGGTCGGCCGCCAACTCCCGCCGTGCTTCGGGGTATCGGGCCATCAGCGCGCCGAACCAGCCGATGAGCCGGCCCGTCGTCTCGTTGCCCGCGCCGGCGACCACCGTGCAGTAGGTGAGGACCTCGTCGTCGGTGAGCGTGCGGGTGACGCCGTGTTCGTCCTCGAACTCGGCGGTCATCAGCTCGGTCATGAGGTCGTCCGAGGGGTGCCTCTTGCGCCACTCGATGTAGTCCTTGAAGGCATCCGTGCTCAGGATGTCCTCGTGGTCGATCTTTCCGCCGTCCTGGGTGCCCAGCGTGGCGTCGGTGTGGTCGCGGATGGCGGGCTGGTCGGCCTCCGGGATGCCCAGGAGCATGCCGATGACGCGCATCGGCATCTCGGCGCCGACGGCCTCCACGAGGTCGAACCGCTCGGCGCCGGTGACCGGTTCGAGGGCCCGGCGGCAGAACGTGCGGACCTGCGGTTCCAGGGTGGCGATCCGGCGGGGTGTGAACACCCGGGCGAGCAGGCGGCGGTGGATGTCGTGGACGGGCGGGTCCTCGAAGATGAGGGTGCCGGGCGGGAGTTCGATGTCCGCCTGGATGATCTCGAGGATGTCGCCGCGGGAGGAGGAGTAGGTCTGCCAGTCGGCGAGGCCGCGCTGGACGTCGGAGTGGCGGCTGACGGCGTAGAAGTCGTGCTGCTCGTTGTAGTAGAGCGGCTCCTCCTCACGAAGGCGCGCGTAGAGGGGGTAGGGGTCGCGGGCGAGGGCGGGGTCGTAGGGGTCCCAGTGGACGGTGTCGGCGGTGGTCACGAACGCGTCTCCTCCTTCGGCTACTTGAGCAGGGCGCCTGCGTCGATCGGCAGCGTCACGCCGGTGATGAAACGGGCCTCGTCCGAGGCGAGGAAGAGGACGGCGTTGCTGACGTCCATCGACTCCACCCAGGGAGTGGGGAGCAGGTGCATGCCCTGCGAGGCGGCCGCGAAGTCGTCGATGGAGGGGTTCTCCAGGTCCGGGCGGAACATACGGTAGGTGGCCTCGTGCATCACCATCGGCGTGTTGACCTGGGTCGAGTGCAGGCTGTTGACCCGGATGCCGTGTGCGCCCAACTCCCCCGCCAGCGTGCGCATCAGCCCCACCACGCCGTGCTTGGCGGCGATGTAGTGGCCGATGTTGGGGTAGCCCTTGAGGCCGCCGACGGAACTCGTCAGGAGGACCGAGCCGCCCCGGCCGCCGGCCACGATGTGCGGGGTCGACACCTTGGTGGACAGCCAGACGCCGGTCAGGTTGACGTCGATCATGTCGCGCCAGGTCTTCTCGTCCATCGCGTCGAGCGTGCCGCCGTCGCTGCCGAGGCCCGCGTTGGCCACGACGATGTCCAGGCGCCCGAACTCGGCCACGCCGTCGTCCACCGCGGCCTTCAGCGCGTCGTGGTCGCGCACGTCCGCCTGCGCGGCGTGGATACGGCGGCCGAGTTTCTGCACCTGGTTGACGGTCTCCTCCAGGTCCTCGGGCGTGGACATGGAGAAGGTGACGCCGTCGAGCTGCTTGCACACGTCCACGGCGATGATGTCGGCGCCTTCCTCCGCCAGCCGTACGGCATGGCTTCGGCCTTGGCCGCGGGCGGCTCCGGTGATGAAGGCGACCTTGCCTTCGACTCGTCCGGGCATGGCTGACCTCGTTTCGTGGGTGAGTCGGCGTGCGGTGAAGTGGCGTGGGGCGGGGTGACCGAGGGCGGGGAGGCCGGGTCACCGGGTGTCGCGTCGGCGTCCGTGCGGACGGACCCGAGGTGGAGCGGTGCGGCGAGTGCGGTGGCCGGTGCGGCGACGCGTTTGAGGGCGTCGCCGGCCAGAGACAGGGTGCGGGTGCCCGTAGAGCGAGCCATCGACCTGACCCGCCGTCCGTGCTGAACGACTGTTTAACACGAGCGCTGAACAACTGTTTAACAGCGGTTTCGGAGGGCGTCAAGGACAATGACCGCCATGACTGCGCCTCGCCGTATGGGCACCGAGAGTTCCAAGACGCGCCGGTTGCTGCTCGACGTCACCGAGCGGCTGATGCTCGAGGAGGGGTACGCCGCCGTGGGCGTGCGCCGGGTGGCGCGCGAGGCCGAGGTGGCGCCGGCACTGGTGCTGTACTACTTCCGCACGCTCGACGACCTGTTCCTCGCCGTGCTGCGCCGGCGCGGCGACGAGGAGCTGGAGCGGCAGATCCGCCTGCTGGACGGGCCGCAACCGCTGCGCACCCTGTGGCGCCTCAACAGCCATCCGGGCAACGCGCTGACCACGGAGTTCACCGCGCTGGCCAATCACCGTAAGGCGATCCGGACCGAACTCGCCGCTCGTGCCGCCCACTATCGCGAGGCACAACTGGAGGCGCTCACCCGTCGCCTCGCGGAGACGGGCGTCGAACTGCCGCCCGAGGTGTCGCCGGCCGTGCTGCTCATGCTGACGAACGCCCTCGGCCGGATCATCATGATGGAGAACACGATGGGCATGACGACCCGTCACACGGAGGCCATCGCCTTCGTGGAACAGTTCCTCCAGCGCTACGAGAGCACCGCCGCGGACACCTGAGGGCGCCGGCGAAGCGCGTTCCCATCAGTGGCAGATCTTCCAGTTCGTGGGGCCGGTCACCGACTTCGTACGGCCGCTCTTCGACGGGGACGACACCGCGGACGCCCGCTGAATTTCGAACGCGAGTGCGGTGAACATCTCCCGCACGGAGTGTCCGCGTCGCCGACGCGGCAGTACGGCGCCCCTCGGCCGGCCCCCCGACGGGACGGAAGCCCGCCGTAAACATAACGCTCAGGTTACGAAACCGTCCCGCGGCCTTCCCTCCCCCCTGATCCCGGTCTACGTTCCAGCGAAAACCAACCATATGGCAAGTGTTGGCGCTCCCCGGCCGCCCGAGCGATCTCTCACATCGTCGTCCGGATGATCCCGACCGTGCGCGCCAGATGCGGCTCGGAGCGGTCGGCGCGATGGGCGACGGCCAGCTCCACACGGGCGTCGCCCCCGGCCAGCGGGCGGTAGGCGACACCGTCGAGCGCCAACGCGGTCACGGGCTCGGGCACGACGGCGACGCCGAGGCCGCCGGCCACAAGGGTGACCAGCGTCGAGGTCTCGCCGACCTCGTGGCGGATGCGCGACTCCACGCCGGCGTCGCGCAGCAGGCCCAGGACGACGTCGTACATCACCGACCGGCGGTCGGCGGAGTGCACGATCAGGTCGACGCCGGCGAGGTCCGCGGCACGCAACCGTTTCCGGCGGGCCAGCGGGTGGTCGACCGGTACGGCGACGACGAGCCGGTCCCGGCGCAGGGTGTGCACGGTGAGGGAGAGGTCGGCCGCCACAGGGCGCAGCAGCGCGACGTCGATCGCGCCCGTGCGCAGCGCCTCGACCTGGTCGGGTGCGAGCATCTCGCCGCGGAAGGAGAAGTCGACGCCGGGAAGCTCCTCGGTGAGCCGGCGCGAGAGCGTGGGCAACAGGCTGTACGTCGCCGAGCCCACGCACCCGATCGCGAGGTGGCCCACCGAGCCGGCGGCGACGAGCCGTGCGTGGTGCGCGGCCTCGTCGACGTCGGCGAGGATCGCGCGCGCCCGCTCCAGGTAGGCCCGGCCGGCCTCGGTGAGGTCGACGCGACGCGTGGTGCGATGCAGCAGCTCGACGCCGAGCTCGGCCTCCAGCTGGCGGATCTGCTGGGAGAGCGGGGGCTGGGCCATGTGGAGCCGCTCGGCGGCTCGGCCGAAATGGCGTTCCTCGGCGACCGCCACGAAGTACCGGAGATGGCGCAGATCCATATGTCGTCCATATCAATCGGCTTCGATATGCGTACTTCAGGATATCGCGGTCAGGGGTTAGCGTCACTGTCATGAGTGCTTTCATATACGCCGCGACGCGGACGCCGTTCGGCCGCTTCAACGGCGCGCTGGCCGGCGTCCGCCCGGACGACCTCGCCGCCGCCGCGATCACCTCGACGCTCGCGAACGTGCCCGGCCTCGATCCCGCCGCCATCGACGACGTGGTGTGGGGCAACGCCAACGGCGCCGGGGAGGAGAACCGCAACGTCGGCCGCATGGCGGCGCTGCTCGCAGGCCTCCCGGTGAGCGTGCCCGGCACCACGGTCAACCGGCTGTGCGGATCGAGCCTCGACGCGGCGATGATCGCCAGCCGGACCATCGACTCCGGCGACGCCGAGGTGGTGCTGACCGGAGGCGTCGAGTCGATGACCCGTGCGCCGTGGGTGCTGCCCAAGTCGGCGAAGCCGTTCCCGGTCGGCGACGTCACCGCCGTCTCGACCACGCTCGGCTGGCGGCTGATCAACCCGCGGATGCCGAAGGAGTGGACGGTCAGCCTCGGCGAGTCCAACGAGCAGCTCCGGGAGCGCTTCGACATCTCCCGCGAGCGCCAGGACGAGTTCGCCGCCCGCTCCCACCAACTCGCCCACCAGGCCTGGGAGTCGGGCTTCTACGACGACCTCGTGGCACCGGTCGAAGGCGTCGACCTGACCCGCGACGAGGGCATCCGCGCCGGATCCACACCTCAGGTGCTGGCCGGACTCAAGCCGGTCTTCCGCACACCGGAGCAGGGCGGCACCATCACCGCGGGCAACGCCAGCCCGCTCAACGACGGCGCCTCAGCCGTGCTGTTGGGCAGCGAGAGGGCCGCGGCCACGATCGGCACCGACCCGATCGCCCGGATCGCCGGCCGTGGCGTGATGGCGCTGGAGCCGCAGGCCTTCGGCTACGCCCCGGTCGAGGCCGCGAACCGTGCGCTGGCCCGGGCCGGGATCGGCTGGGACCAGGTGGGCGCGGTCGAGCTCAACGAGGCGTTCGCCGTGCAGTCGCTCGCCTGCCTCGACGCGTGGAAGATCGACCCCGCCCTCGTCAACCAGAAGGGCGGGGCGATCGCGATCGGGCACCCGCTGGGCGCCTCGGGCGGCCGCATCCTCGCCACGCTGGCCAAGGTGCTGCGCGAGACGAGGCAGCGCTACGGCGTCGCCGCGATCTGCATCGGGGTCGGTCAGGGCCTGGCCGTAGTACTGGAGAACTGCGACGCGACGGGAGCGGACCGGTGAGCCGGGCGGAGATAGTCGAGAGCACGGATGCGGCGGTCGCCGGCATCGAGGACGGGGCGACCATTCTGGTCGGCGGGTTCGGCCTGGCCGGGATGCCGTTCGATCTGATCGACGCGCTCATCCGGCAGGGCGCGAAGGACCTCACCATCGTGTCCAACAACGCCGGCAACGGCGACGTCGGACTGGCCGCGCTGCTGGCCGCCGGACGGGTGCGCAAGGTGCTCTGCTCCTTCCCGCGCCAGGCCGACTCCTGGGTCTTCGACGGCCTCTACCGGGCGGGAAAGATCGAGCTGGAGGTGGTGCCGCAGGGCAACCTGGCCGAGCGGATGCGCGCGGCCGGCGCGGGCATCGGCGCGTTCTACTGCCCGACCGCGGTCGGCACGCCGCTGGCCGAGGGCAAGGAGGAGCGGGAGATCGACGGCCGGAGGTATCTGCTGGAGTACCCGATCAAGGGCGACTACGCGCTGATCGGCGCCCATGTCGCGGACACGATGGGCAACCTCGTCTACCGCAGAACCGCCCGCAACTTCGGACCGGTCATGGCCACGGCCGCGACGACGACCATCGTCCAGGTCGACCAGGTCGTCGAGCCCGGGAAGCTCGACCCCGAGGCCGTCGTCACCCCGTCCATCTACGTCGACCGGGTCGTCCAGGTGGCGGCCCGTCACTACACCGTGCAGGGGGCACGATGACCACCACGTCCACCGACCACCGTCTCTCGATGGACGAACTGGCCGCCGTCATCGCACGCGACATCCCGGCCGGCTCCTTCGTCAATCTCGGCATCGGGCAGCCCACCAAGATCGCCGACCATCTGCCGGCCGACTCCGGCGTGGTGCTGCACACCGAGAACGGCATGCTCAACATGGGCCCGAAGGCCGAGGGCGACGCGATCGACCCCGACCTGACCAACGCCGGCAAGGTCCCGGTGACCGAACTGCCGGGAGCGGCGTACTTCCACCACGCCGACTCCTTCGCGATGATGCGCGGCGGGCACCTCGACGTCTGCGTCCTCGGCGCCTACCAGGTCGCCTTCGACGGCGACCTCGCCAACTGGACCACGGGCAAGCCCGACGACATCCCCGCCGTCGGCGGCGCCATGGACCTCGCCATCGGCGCCAAGGACGTCTACGTGATGATGACCCTCTTCACCCGCTCCGGCGAGCCCAAGCTCGTACCGCAGTGCACCTACCCGCTCACCGGAGTCGGCTGCGTCAGCCGCGTCTACACCGACCACGGCGTCTTCGACGTCGGCCCCGACGGTGTACGCATCCGGGAGACCTACGGCATCGGCGCCGACGAGCTCGCGGAGCGGCTCGGCATCACGCCGCGTCGGCGCTGACGCGCACCGAAGCGCATGGCCCCTGACGGACACCGCCGTCCGCGCAGGCCGGTGAGCAGCGCGCTCCTGCAGATCGAAGGCGATGTGCGGACGAACGGCTGATCCACTCTCCCCCAGAGGGGGCGCCCCAGCAGCCGCGTTGTCGGGGTCGCCCCGATACAACCAGTATCGGGGCGACCCTCCGCTGAGGTCTGGGACGAACCGAGGCGCAGTGCGACCTCGCGGCCTCCACGGACTTCCCCCTCCGGAGGGGGTGAGAGCCGCGCGGAACCACAGCGTGAAGACGCAGGCAGGCCAGGGCTGTCGGGCGAAAACGGTCTGCGGCCCGACGCGACGTGATGCTCTACTTGCCCCGTGGGCAGCTCATACATGGACTACCGAGGGCAGGGCTTCTGGGCCCGTGATTTCCAGGCCGAGGTGTGGCTCTACCTCCTGTCCGAAGAAACCGCTTCTGTCACCGAGCGTCCGGCCTGGCTCAACGCGGCACGGGACGACTGGCACGTTCAAGCGACAGCAGGCTGCATGGGCTGCGTGTCCGCATGCCTGGACGAACACCTCGGAACCGCTCCGGACAGAGTTGCCACCGTCGTCGCGTTGTCCGAACGGCTCCGCGAGCAGCTACTGCGATGGGCCCCAGCGATCCCCAGGGACCTCGTCAACGGGTTCGGAACCGGCGGCCAGAGCCAGTCCTTCGGCCAAGACCTGGACACGGGAATCCTGCTGAAGTTCGCTGACGCCTTCATAGCCTTGCTGCGCGGCGAGATCACAGGTGAACCAGGCACGGTCAAGGCGTACTGACACGGCACCCGCAGAGGCGGCCCTGCGGCCCTGGCGATCGTTTTCAAGCGGGTCGAGTCCGCCCAGGCACGCCGACGGGCGATCGCCGGCGCCTCCCTTGTTGCCTGGTCCGCTCCGGTGCCGGGTTCGAGAACGGCGTCCTGGTCGAACGCGAGGAGGCCGCGTAGTCAGGTCGGCCGATCAGCCGGCGAAGCCACCGTTGCTCTTCAGCAGCTGCCCGTTGATCCACTGGCCCTGCGGTGAGCACAGGAACTCCACGAGATGAGCGGTGTCCTGTGGGCTGCCCAGACGTCCCAGCGGCGTCTGACGCAGTACGTGCTCCCGGATGTCGTCGGACATCCAACCCGTGTCCACCGGTCCCGGGTTGATCACGTTGGCGGTGATCCCGAGGTGGGAGAGTTCGTAGGCGGCTG
This sequence comes from Streptomyces sp. NPDC051677, assembly GCF_044453465.1. Classification (NCBI taxonomy): domain Bacteria; kingdom Bacillati; phylum Actinomycetota; class Actinomycetes; order Kitasatosporales; family Streptomycetaceae; genus Streptomyces; species Streptomyces sp. NPDC051677. Next base: position 186,921 of record NZ_JBITCT010000012.1, on the reverse strand, counting down.
CCAGGGTGATGCGGTCGAGTGCACCTTTGCTTGCTCCGTAGGGCAGGTTGCCGACGGTGTGGTCGCTGGTGAGGCTGATGACGCGTCCGGTTCCCGGAGTCCCGTGGAAGCGACGGCCATACTCGCGGATCAGCAGCCAGGTGGCTCGCGCATTGACCGCGAAGTGGCGGTCGAAGCTCTCGAGCGTGGTGTCGAGCAGGCCGGAGTCGACCGGCTCGCAGTGGCACATCACCAAGGCGGTGATGCCGCCGAGGCGACGCTCGGCTTCATCGAAGACACGCTCGGCCGCCTCCGGGTCGGCGAGGTCCGCCTCCACCGCCACCGCGTGGGCGCCCCGTTCGGCCAACGCCTCGGCGATGGAGTCCGCGGCGCCGGCCTCGGCGCCCCAGGCCATGCGAGCGTCGTACGGCGGCCAGTACGTGAAGGCGACGTTCCAGCCCGCCTCGGCCAGCCGGTGCGCGGTGCCCGCGCCGATGCCGACGGACCGGCCGACGCCGGTCACCAACGCGACCGGCCTGACGGTCCAGCCGGTGCGCGGTGCCCGCGCCGATGCCGACGGACCGGCCGACGCCGGTCACCAACGCGACCGGCCTGACGGCATCACAGGGCGGCTTCTCTCCAGTAGCAGTCACAAGGCGCAATCGTTCGGCCTGCGATGGGGGCACGGCAACCCAATTCCTTCGGCTCCTTCGGCCCGATCCAAAGATGGCGTGCACGAGTGCGCCGCCCCACGTCGGTTCCTGACGCCCGACCAGGACGAGGAGGAAGGCGGACACCTTCTTGTGCGCGAGGTGGCCCCCTCGCAGAGAGGGGCCTGCGCACGGTCCGCCGCGTCCGCGCGGTGGGAGGTTCAGCGCTGGCGGACGGGGCGTACGACGATCTCGTTGACATCGACGTCGGGTGGCTGCGCGAGGGCGTAGGAAACCGCGCCGGCGATCGCGTCGGATCCGATCGCGTGGGCGCGGTAGGCGCGCATGGCCTCGGCGGCGCCGGCCTCGGTGATGGTGTCGGCGAGTTCGGAGTCGACCACGCCGGGCGAGATGGTCGTGACCCGGATCGAGGGGTCGGACTCCTGGCGCAGGCCCTCGGTGATCGCCCAGGCCGCGTACTTCGTGCCGCAGTAGACGGCGCCGGTGGGCACGACTTGGTGGGCGCCGATGCTCGCGACCGTGACGAAGTGGCCCGAGGCCTGCGCAGTGAATATGGGCAGCGTCGCGGCGATGCCGTGCAGCAGGCCGCGGACGTTCACGTCGATCATCCGGTCCCACTCGTCGACGAGCAGGGAGTCCATCCGCGACAGGGGCATGACCCCGGCGTTGCTGACGAGGACGTCGACCCGGCCGTGGCGGTCGCGTGCGGCCTGGACGAAGGCCGCGACGTCCGAGCGGTCCGTCACGTCCAGCCGTTCCGGCTGCAGGGCGCCGCCGGAGCGGGCGGCGGCCTCGGCCGTGTGCTTCGCCAGAGCCCGCAGGCGGTCGGTGCGGCGCGCACCGGCCACCACCTGGTGTCCCTCTGCTACGAGTCGTGCGGCGACGGCCGCGCCGATGCCGCTACTGGCGCCGGTGACGAGAACGACCTTACGGCCGGCCGGCTCGGCGCGTTCGGGTTGCTGTGTGGTCATGGCCTCGAGGCTGGCCCGGCCAGCCCGCCCGCGGAAGGGCGGAATCCTCCTGGGTGCAGCGCACCCAGGAAGTGCGGCGGGCCCGGACCTAGCATGGCGGCATGGCACGTTCAGAGCTCGGCGCCTACCTCACCGCCCGGCGCGCCCGCGTCACCCCGGCCGAGGTGAACCTCCCCGCCACCGGGCACCGCCGGGTGCCGGGGCTGCGGCGCGAGGAAGTCGCCCTGCTCGCCGGGGTCAGCGCCGACTACTACGTACGCCTGGAGCAGGGGCGGGAGCGCACGCCCTCCGCGCAGGTGCTCGACGCGTTGGCCGCCGCCCTGCGGCTGGACGAGGACGGCCGTCGGCACCTGTTCCGGCTCGTCGGCCTCGGCCCACGCTCCCGGGCCGCCGCCGTGGCCGACCGGGTCGAGCCGAGCCTTCTGGCGCTCATGGACGCCTGGCCGCACAACCCCGCCATCGTCTACAACCGCGCGTACGACGTCCTGGCGTCCAACGCCATCGCCGACTCGCTCTTCCACGGCTGGACACACTCGCGCAATCTCATGCACGTCGTGTTCACCGACCCGGCCGCCCGCGTCTTCTACCGCGACTGGCACGACGTCGCGCGCAACTCCGTGGCCGGCTTCCGGCTCGGCCATGGCGCGGCGCCGGACGACCCGCGGGTGCGGCAGGTACTCAGCGAACTCCTGGAGCGGAGCCCGGAGTTCGCCGAGCAATGGGATCGTCACGATGCCCGCGGCAAGGCGCTGGAGCACAAGCGTTTCGAGCACCGCGACGTCGGGCCGCTGACGCTGACCATGCAGACCTTCGACGTCCGCTCGGCCCCGGGCCAGGAACTCGTCGTCTACCACGCGGAGCCGGCCTCGCCCAGCAGCGAGGCGCTCGTACTCCTCGGCTCGCTGGCCGCGACCTCGCGCCAGGAGTACTGAGCCGGCGCGGGCGCACGCCCAGCGGACCGCGCCGCCCTGAAGTCAGTGCTCGTGAGGCTTGTGCGACGGCGTGTGGGCCATCGGCGCTGGAATTCAGGGCGATTACGGTGCGCTTGACGCGATCAGGGATCATTTGCTGCAAATATCCCGGCACGAGCATGCAGGAGAAGAGGAGGAGTTATGTCTGTGATCATGACGGTGAAGGTCGCTGGCGATCCGAAGGGGGTGGAGCAGTACGCATCAGCCAACACGGAGAAGATGCAGGCTGTGCTCGAAGCGGCGAAGCGTCATGGCCTCATTGCGCACCGCTTCTACGGCTCCGACGACGGCAGCAGCTTGCTGGTGCTCGACGAGTGGCCCGACCGGCAGAGCTTCGAGTCGTTCTTCCAGGAGCAGGGGTCCGAGATCAGGCCGATGTTCGAAGCCGCAGGAGTATCGGCGCAAATCGAGCCTATGTTCTGGCGGGAGCTCACGACACACGACGCCTACGGTTGGGGCGCCTGATCTCGGAAGTACCACGCACGGCCAGAGCTCTGATCGGCGGCGGCGCGTCCAGGCGGTCATCCATGATCGTCTGGCCGACGACCGCGAGCCGCAGATCGCGGTCTTCAACGCCGCCTCGGACAGCGACGGCTGACGCAACAAGCCGAGTTGCCGACGGGAGACGCTGGCGCAGTACTGGTGATTGCGGTTACCCGTAGCTGCGGAGCCGGCTGCCGGGTGGACGATCTCAGGTCGCCTTCGTGTTCAGTCCACCGCGTGGTGCGCCCGCGTGACCTTCGGATGGTCAGCCTGCCGGCCCTACGGGAGCTACGCTCGCGTGAACCCGTGGCTCCGCTCCACTTTCGCGACATGCAGCGTGTAGCTCTGGTACCACTCGGCTCGCCCGCGCTTTTGCGCTGCGCGGTGCTCGGCGTTGGTCCGCCATTGCGTGAGGGCGTCGGCGTCGCGGAAGTAGCTGACGGTGATGCCCAGGCCGCCGGGAGTCTGAGCGTGGTCCATCCCCAGGTACCCGGGGAGGTCCTTCACCAGGTCTTCCAAGCGTGCGTCGGTCTCGCTGTAGTCGCTCTGGTTCGGGGTTCGCACCGTGGTGAAGACAGCCACGTAGTAGGGGGGTTCATATGCTTCGACGGGCGTGACAGGCACTTCGGAGTGACTGCTCACGGCAGCACTGTGAGGACGGATGCGCACGACGATCCGGTGTCCTTTCCTGAACGGGATACGTAGGGGATCTCCCAGAGCCGATTGCACGGACGGTCACGCGGGAGGCCGTCGGCGTGCGTACGCTTCGATCTCGATCTTCATGCGGGGATCGGCGAGGTCGCACATGAGCATCGTGGCGGCCGGTCGGACCTGGCCGAAGGCGCGACGCAGTACTGGCCAGCAGGGCTCGAAGTCGGCCCGGTCGGGCAGCAGACAGCGCACCCGCACCACGTCGGCGAAGGTGCACTTCGCCTCGGCCGGCGCAGCCTCGACGTTGCGCAGACACTGCTCCGCCTGCTCCACCACGTCCTCGGAGATCGTCATGGTCGGGTAGTCGAACCCGGTCGTCCCGGACACATGAACCCAGTCACCGTCGACGACGGCGCGGGCATAGCCGATCCGCTCTTCGAACGTCGAGCCGCTGAGGATGGAACGTCGCTCCGTCATGCGCCGAACGCTAGGTGAGCAGCACCGATACGTCTAATACAGCTTTGGGTATGGAGTGATACCTCTGAGCGTATGGAACGCCCTGAACTTCCTCTTCAGCAGCTGCACGCCTTCGTCGTGCTCGCCGAGGAACTCCACTTCGGCCGCGCCGCCACCCGCCTCGGCATCGCCCAGCCGCCACTGAGCCAGCAGATCCGGCGCCTGGAGGGCACGGTCGGCCACGCCCTGTTCAGCCGCGAACCAGGACGTATCGCCCTCACCCCGGCGGGCCGAGAACTCCTTCCTGCCGCTCGGCACGCCCTCAACGGCCTCGCGGACGGCCTGGCCGCAGCCCGAGACGTCGGCAGCGGCAGGGTCGGCCGGCTGAGGATCGGCTTCGCCGCCTCCCTCGCCCTGACCGTCCTGCCCGGCCTGCTGCGAACCTTCCGGGAACGGTTTCCCGCCGTGGAGCTGGACATCCAGGAAATGACCACCACGCCGCAACTGGCTGCCCTACGCGAGAGGACGATCGACATCGGCCTGCTGCGCGAACCGCCGGCCGGCGACGCGGAACTCGGATTCGGGATCGTGCTGACCGAGCCGTTTGTGGCTGTCCTGCCGTCCGCGCACCCCCTCGCGGCGCAACGCGCTGTCCGCATCGAGCAGTTGGCGGACTGCCCCTTCGTGCTTCTGCCTCGCGCAGTAGGCCCGCCGCTGTACGACCAGATCACCAGCCTGTGCATCGCGGCAGGCTTCACGCCCCGGGTGGCGCAGCACGCCGTGGAATGGCAGACCGTCTGCGCCCTGGTAGAAACTGGGCTAGGCGTGTCACTGGCCCCGGAGAGCATCCGCCGCATCCGCCTCAAAGGCGTTGCCTTCCGCAGGATCGAACCCAGCACCACGCGCACACGAGTCGCCGTCGCCTGGCGTAAGAACGACCCGAATCCCCTGGTCCCATGTCTCCTGGCCGCTCTCGACCAAGATCCGCCGAACAAGTCCTAAGACCACGCCACCGGGGGCGCAGCCGTTTCCGTGATGGCAGGCGCTCAGTTCCGCCATCCGCGCTTCGAGCGGCGGCTGAGTTCGGAGGCGTACTGCGCGCGGGGGCTGCCAGAGGCGGCGGCCCAGCTGCGCCGGGCACCGGAGGCAGAGGCGCAGGACAGAGGGAGCAGCAACGCGATGGCGATCTCCCGCTTGCACGGCCGGCTGGCTCCAGGGCGGTGGGCCATCGGCTCACCAGGCAGGGCGGATGGGTCCCGGCGGTGCAATCAGCGTCAGGTCGGCGACGAGTTCGCTGAAGCGCGCCTCGCCCAGTGCTTCTCGCCACGGTGCGACGGCAGCCCGGGCGGCCTGGTCGGCAGCACGCGTGGCGGCCCAGCCGGTCTCGGTCAGTCCCAGGAGGCGGGCGCGCGCATCGTGCGGGTGTGGATGCCGCTCCACGTACCCCTTTCGGACCAGTTCCTCGACCAGCTGGGCGGCGGCCTGCTTGGTCACCCCCAGATGCACGGCCAGGTCGGCCGTGGTGGCGCCGCCTGCCGAGATGCGGACGAAGGCGAAGCCGTGTGCAGGTCGTAGGTCCTCGAACCCCTGCCGGGACACGCCGGCGTGGATCTCCTGCACCAGTTGTCCGGAAAGGGCCAGCACGAGTGCGGAGAAAACCAGGGCGTCGTCCATGGGCTTGACTATAACTCGTCAAGCTGCTTGTCTATCTAGACAAGCAGGTTGTCTAGATGGGGGCTGGAGCATGTCGTTCATCCGCAGTGACGAGGCCGTCGCGCACGAGATTCACGGTGGCCGTTTCGTTTCCTACGTCCGCCCGGACACCGGCAGCCGGGACCTCGCCGCCTGGCGTGTCGAGATCCCGCCCGCAATGGTGGGGCCGACCCACACGATCAGCGACGAGGAGACGTTCTACGTCCTCTCCGGTCGCCTCCGACTCACCATCGACGCCGAGAGCGCCGAACTCCGCGCAGGTGACGCGGCAGTGGCACCCGCAGGCTCCGAACTGTCGGTCGCCAACACCACCGACCAGCCCGCCCACATGTGGGTCACCACCCGTGTCGGACTCACCGCCGAACTGGCTGACGGCAGCACCATCACACCGCCCTGGGCTCACTAGGGCTCGGGTTCGCCCACGAGGCGTAGGCCAGGGTGAAGATTCGGGGCGCCGTCGGGCCGGGCGACGCGGATCGGACGTCACCCCGCATGCAACGCCACAACCGCCACAACCGCCACGACCGCCAACCCGGCCCCGTCGAGGGCAATGAACATGACGGAACAGCACGGCGCCGGCTACAGGGGCTTCGCCGATGCTCGCAGACTGAGGCGCATGACCAGTCCGAGGGCGGCCACCGCTCTACGAATCACCGGGCACAGCTACGGATGTAACGGCTGCTACATTCGTCGCCGTGTCGAACATGGAACCGGGGAGCCGCTGGCTCGTCCTCGTGATCAGACTGCCTGCGGAGCCGTCCCGGCACCGGGTCGCGGTCTGGCGGGAGTTGCGCAAGGCCGGGGCGCTCTCCCTCGGGCAGGGGGTCTGGGCCGTTCCGGACGTGCCCGTCTTCGCCACCGGCATCGGCCGGGCGGTGACGCTCACTGAGCAGGCCGGCGGGCAGGCCGTGTCCCTCACCGCCGCCGGGCGCAGCACCGAGGACGCCGCCCGCTTCCAGGCGATGTTCACTGCCGCCCGGTCCGCGGACTGGGCGGAGTTCCTGGCCGACTGCGGCAAATTCGAGCAGGAGCTGGCCAAGGAGATCCGGATCGCCAAGTTCACCCTGGCCGAGTTGGAGGAAGAGGAGCAGTCGCTGGAACGACTGCGGCGCTGGCATCGCGACCTGACCGCGCGGGACGTCTTCGGCGCTCCGGAGGCCGCTGAGGCCGACCGGCGGCTCAAGCAGTGCTCCGCCGCCTGCGAGGACTACGCCGAGCAAGTCTTCGCCGCCCTCCACCAGCCTCCGGAGGCGGACCAGTGACCGCGCGGTCCGCCCCGGCCCGTCAGATGTGGCCGCTGTACGCGGCCGGGTTCACTACCGCCTTCGGCGCGCACGGCATCGCCGCCAACCTCGGCGGCCACACCGAGGACGCGGTCACGTCCCTGCTGGTCCTCGGCGGGCTGCTCGCCCTCTACGACGGCGCCGAGGTGCTCCTCAAGCCGCTCTTCGGCACCCTCGCCGACCGCGTCGGCGCCCGCCCCGTGCTGCTCGGCGGCCTGGTGGCCTTCGCCGCCGCCTCCGCGTTGTACGTCGTCGCCGACAGCCCCGGCTGGCTCTGGGCCGCGCGCCTCGGGCAGGGAGCCGCGGCCTCCGCGTTCTCACCCGCCGCATCCGCACTGGTCGCCCGACTGAACCCGGGGACCAAGCACGGGCGGGCCTTCGGCAGCTACGGCTTCTACAAGTCCATCGGCTACACCCTCGGTCCACTCCTCGGCGGCGTCCTGGTGTGGGCCGGCGGGCTGCGCCTGCTGTTCACCGTCCTCGCGGCACTCGGCGCGGCGGTCGCCGTCTGGGCCGTGCTCGCCGTTCCCGTCGTCCCCCCGCTGCCCAAGGCCCGGCAGACGGTCCTCAACCTGGCCCGGCGGCTGGCCGACCCGGTCTTCCTCACCCCGACGGCCGCGCTCGCGGCGGCGACCGCCGCCCTGTCGGTCGGGGTCGGCTTCCTGCCGGTCTCCGGGCGCGCCGCCGGACTGGGCACCGTAGCGACCGGAGCGGCGGTGTCGGTGCTCGCCGGCTGCGCGGCCGTCGTCCAGCCGCGAGCCGGGCGCGCTCTGGACGACGGGCGCCTCACCGCGCGGACCGGTCTGGCCGCAGGGCTGTCGCTCACGGCTGCGGGTCTGGCCTGCGCGATGCTGCCGGGGCTGACCGGCATCCTCGTCGGAGCGGGCCTGATCGGTGCCGGCACGGGGCTGATCACCCCGCTCGGCTTCGCCGCACTGGCCGCGAGCACGCCTGCGGAGCGTCTCGGGCAGACCATGGGCGCCGCCGAACTGGGCCGCGAACTGGGCGACGCGGGCGGCCCGCTGCTCGTCGCCGCCGTCGCCTCGTTCGCCACGCTCACCTACGGGTTCGGGGCGCTGGCCGCGCTGACCGCGACCATGGCGGTGGCGATGTTCGTTCATCGTCCCCCGGTGTCATCCGTACCCCAGCCGAAGACGGAGAGGTGAACCGCCTTACGTACTGCGTCAGTTCTGATGTCTGCGGTGCAGCCGACGCCGGCCGGCGAACGCGGCGAGCGCCCCAGCCGGCGGGCAATGGTCTCCGGACCAACACGACATGCGAACCCCGGCGTCATCCGCGCCATGCCACCGATGCCACCGATGCCACCGATGCCACCGATGCCACCGATGCCACCGATGCCACCGATGCCACCGATGATCCTGGCCGCAGACGTGGGCGCGATCCGTACCAGACCAGCAGTGTTTCGCTGCCGGGTCCACGCGTGCCGGTCGCGTCCGAGTCGGAGGCGCGGACGTGGTGCGGTCAGGGGTTTCCTCAGCGCTCAGCGGCCTCTTCAGCGGTGGCGCATTTCCTCTGCACAGCTGCGGAGCTGGTCTTCGAGGGCCAGGTCGTCGCTGCGGGCCACGGTCTGGGGCAGTTGGGCGCAGACGGTCGCTTCGGCGGCGAGGCCGACGGGCTACTCAGGAGCGGGACGACGGTGCGACGCGGGCGGCGGTGTCCGGCTGGAGCGGTGTGGAGGCGTGGAGGGCGGCGGCGTCGAACCCCTCCGGCGCGCGGCTCAGGGCGTACTCGTTTTTAACGGTGACCGAGCGTCAAACTGCGGCCTCCGCTCCGCCCGAACGGAAGCGGCTGTAGGCTTCCGGCCACCCGTCCGAATTCGGCGGTCTCGACTGTCGGCGGCCATCGCGACAGCTGATCGCCTGCCTGGCCGGACTCGGCCTGATGGCCTGGCGCGCCATGGTCACGCGCCCATACGGCCCACGCACGTTGCCCCTGCTCTGCCCTCGCGTACATGGCCCGACCGCCCGCGTCTTAGGTATCCAGAGGGAAGTCGTCTGCTCGCCGAGGAAGAGGTCGCATGCACGCCGAAGAACGGGCCCGGTCTGCCGAGGTACGGAAGGGCAGGGCGCCTGCCCGCCAGCCCCAGGCCTCGAGCCCGACGCCGCCCCCGGGGCTCCTCGCGTTGCAGAGCACCTTCGGCAACGCAGCAGTCGTCCAGATGCTCCGCCGGGCCGGACACCCAGAGGCCCAGGAGCGACACCGGCACGGCGCCGACTGCAACCACCAACAGACCCAGCACCCCGTACAGCGCTCCACCGTCCATGACGTCCTGCGCACCCCGGGCAACCCCCTCGACGACGCCACCCGCACCGACATGGAAGCTCGCCTCGGCGCCGACTTCTCCGACGTACGGATCCATACCGACCAGGCGGCCCGCGCCTCCGCCGCCGAGGTCGGCGCCCGCGCCTACACCTCCGGCAACCACGTCGTCATCGGCGAGGGCGGCGGCGACGGGCACACCCTCGCCCACGAGCTGACCCACGTCATCCAGCAGCGGCAGGGACCGGTCGCCGGCACCGACCATGGGACGGGGCTGCGTGTCTCGGACCCGTCGGACCGCTTCGAGCGGGAGGCGGAGGCCAACGCCACGAGGGCCTTGAGCGGACCGGTGCCCGGCCAGGCGACGCACGGCCAGGCGACGCACGGTCAGACGACGCACGGCCAGACGACGCACGGCCAGACGACGCACGGCCAGGCCGAACGGGCCGGCGGCGGCCCGCAGTCCGTCCAGCGCTCCGTCCACCCCTACCCGACGTCCGGCAAGGCCCCCAGCGAAGAGGTCGGGAAGGACCTGGTGGGCTTCGGCGTGAAGCTCGACGAGGCCGTCCAGACCGCCTGGCTCCAGGCCACCCAGAATCCGACCGACGCCAACCTCGCACGCACGGACGGATATCTGGGCCGGTGGGCGGAGCAGTGGCAGGAATACCTCCAGGCAACCTCGTCGAAGAAGGCCGAGATAGCCGCGCTGGTCCCCGCCATGGCCGGCTACGCCATCGAGTCCCTCGCCACCAAGGTGTTCCTCACGGAACGGAAGACCTGGACCGGTCCGGCGTCCGGCCTCACGTTCTCCGTGGCCATGCAGGTCACGCACGGCAACACCCGTCCCGATGTGGTCCTTCAGCTCAACGGGAGCGACGTCGCCTGGTACGACATCACGTCCGACAAAAGCCTGGGGCACATCTTGAAGAAGGACGGCTCCGGGTGGTCGACCAAGCCGTACATCGCCGAGATCGCCTATCCGCAGGTGACGGCACAGACGGTCGAGTCGAACGCGGCCAAGTGGCAGAGCGCGGGCAGCCCCGCCATCACGAACGACCCCAAGATCTTCGCGAACTACTGGATGGAGCGGGCGCGGTTCGAGGTGTCCATGAACTTCATGCGCAAGGACATCCTCCAGACCTCCCCCTCCCTCTTCGACCATGCCCGGAACGCGGCCGACGGCGTCACGGGCAACATGAACGCGGCACGCCGCCAGGAGTACATGAGGGCCTGCCTGGCGCTCTACAAGGCCGGGGTGCTCGGAGGCGCCTCCAGCGAATCCGACGTGGCCACCGCGATCGCGGGCAGGGCTCAGATGGCTGGCGTCACGGCACTCGAACCGCTTCCCAAGGAGACCGCCGCCGTCATCCAGTGGCTCACCGGCAACCACAAGAAGTACGGCTTCCAGAACAGCGACGGTAAGAGCAGCTTCGCCAGTCTGAGCATTCAGCCCGGAGTCGTCTGGCTCCAGGAGTGCGCCGCACACAAGCAGCTCACCGTCTCGGACGCCGATGCCGTGACTTACATCAGCACGACATATCCGGAGGGATTGACCGCGCTCCGCGGCGCAGGGCTGGTCACGTGACACACACCGCCATCCAAGGGTCAGCCGACCAGCGCTGACCGACGTCACCCACGCCTCACCGTACCCGGGGGGTCCGCCGTGGCGCCCTCGCCCGCGCCAAGGGCGTCTCCGGCAATGGCGACGGCGCCAACCGCTGGCCCGCCGTCCATCGTTTCGACGCGGCCCGGCTGTTCCGGCTGGCGGTGGAGCGGGCCCCGGCCGGAACCGTACTGCACGGCGTCGCCGACGAGGGCGTCGAGATCCGCGCCGTGGCGGAGGTGATAGGCCGTCACCTGGACGTCCCTACGGCCCCGGTCACCCCCGAGCACGCCCCGGCCCACTTCACGTGGCTGGCCGGCCTCATCGGCCAGGACCTCCCCGCGTCCAGCGCCCTCACCCGCGAGCTCCTCGACTGGCGGCCACTGCGGCCGGGACTCCTTGAGGACCTGGAGAAGGGGCACTACTTCCGCACGTGAGCACATGGGCCCGTGCGCCGTGAGCCCGTGCGCCCGTCATGCCACTGGGCGTCGTCACGGGGCCAGGGTCAGCGAAGTGAACGTGTGCCGTTCCCAGATCCGGCGGGACGCCTCCTCGGGGTAGGCCGCAACCGCCGGTTCGGCGTCAAGGAGTTGGACGAGACGCTGTTCCGTGTCGTAGGCGGGCCAGCCCGGGTCGCCGGTGGCGGCGAAGGCGGTCCACGCGGAGCGGAAGCGGGCGGAGAGGGCCTCGGTCTCGGGTGCGGGGGTGGGGCCGATCAGCATGGCGCCGAGGCCGTCGTACACGCCGAAGGTCAGGGGTACGTCCAGGCCGTGGCAGGCGCCCAGGGCGCCGCCGTTCGCCGGGGCGGGCCAGGTGAGTTCGTACAGGTGGGCCCGGCCGCCGCCCGCCGCGTGCGCCTGGGCGAGGTGCAGCGACGGCATGCGGAACAGCCAGTCGGACTGGACGAGTTCGAAGAGCTGCTCGGCGGAGGCGTCCGGGAAAGCGGCCCGGTAGGCCCGCTCGGCGTCCGGGGTCGGGCCGAACAGGCCCAGCGCCGTCGACGCGAGGCCGTCGTCCACCTGGCCGAGCAGCCCTGCCAGCAGGAGGAAGAGCCGGTACTCGTCCCGGTTGTGTCCGACGATCAGCTCGATGTCCCGGGCCGCCCCGCTCGCCAGCGCCTCCCACGGCGTGGCGGTCAGGACCTCGCCGTCGACGACGGGCGAGAACGGCGTCGGGGTGAGCGCGACCGGCCCCCATCGGTGCGCGTACTCGCGCATCCGGGCGCTCACCGCGGCCCCCGCGTGGGGCAGCTTGCGCGGATCGACGCCGGAGAGGTCGGCCACCGTCGGGCGCAGCCCGAGCTCGCCCGCGATCGTTTCGGCGATGTCGGCGGCCAGCGCGTCGGAGAAGAAGGTGCCCGGCACGCTCTGGGCGATGGCCCGCCCGAACAGGCCCCGGGCCGACGGCATGGCCAGCAGCGCGGCGATGGAACCCGCTCCGGCCGACTCGCCGAAGACGGTGACCCGGTCGGGGTCGCCGCCGAACGCGGTGATGTTGTCCCGCACCCACTCCAGGGCCGCGACCTGGTCGAGCAGACCGCGGTTGGCGGGGGCGCCCTCGATGCGAGCGAACCCCTCCATTCCCACACGGTAGTTGAGGGTGACGACGACCAGCTCGCCGTCGCTGGAGAGGCGGCTGCCGTCGTAGGCGGGGTCGTCGGAGGAGCCGAACTTGTAGGCGCCGCCGTAGATCCACACCATCACCGGCCGGCGGGCCGCCGCATCAGCGTCCGGCGTCCAGAGGTTCACCGTCAGCCAGTCGTCGTCGACCGCGAGGCCGCCGGGCGGCGCGGCGTCGGGGCCGAGCGGCTCCTGCGGGGGCGGCGGACCGAACACGACCGCCTCGCGCACACCGTCCCAGCGCCGCACCGGACGCGGCGCCGCGAAGCGCGCCTCGCCCACCGGTGGCTGCGCGTACGGGATCCCGCGGAAGACCGTGAGGCCCGCCTCCCGACGGCCGCGCACCGCGCCCGCCGTGGTCATGACCTCCGGAAACTCGGCACCGCTCATGATGGCTCCTCCGGTCGGGCGGGCGAGGCCGCCCGTGTCAGCGCTGCCATCCTGCCCCGATGTCCTTGAAGTATCAATCAGCTGCCGCAAGATCGCCGAGACCCACGGCCGGCTCGCACACGGGCGCACCGGGGTCTGAGGGCCGTTAGTACTGCGGTACTAACGGACACGGTCGGATTGCGTCCCTCAGGGGGCAGGGAGCGGGGAAACCCGCTCCTAGCTTGAGATCACGGGCCGAACCGGGCCCCAGCTCACGCAATGAGCTCTTCTCCTGGTGGGAGTAATCCTTGGCCGCCTTCCTCTACCGGCTCGGCCGGCTGGCGTTCCGGCGACGACGCCTGGTCCAACACATACACGTACTCGGACACAGCGGCCACCACGTCGGCGCCTGCCCGGCACCACCACGGCAGGCCACTGGTGGAAGTCACGGCGGGATACAAGGACTCGCCGAGCTCAAGCAGCGTCTGGCACGCTCCAGCGAATCCGCCGCGCCGAACGATCCCACCCCATCGAAGACGACAGCGGTGAGCAAGATAGGGAAGAGCTGAACCGCAAGCGCTGACCGCGACGAGCCGCGGCGACAGCTGCGGGCCGTCCCCCGATCGCCGACGGATCGCCCCGCTCCCACCGGCCCCGCCCGCCGGTCATACTCCCCCGGGACCGGCGGGCGGCCCCCGACCCGCGAAGGACCCCCGTGACCGCACCGAGCGCACCCGCTGCTCAGGCCACCGACCCGGACGAGCGCCGGCTCCTGGAGACCCTGACCAGCGATTCCGAGCAGCGCGTGATCGTCTCGGTCATCGCCCGGCTGGCCCGGATCCGGCGGGCCGACCGGGCCCATCCCCGGATCCGGCACTGGGGGGCTCCGGCCTTCTGCGCCGCGCTCGGCGTCAACTCCTACCTCAACCCCTACAACACCGGCGACGTCGCGGCGCAGGTGGCTCTGCTCCTCGCCTTCACCGTGCCCCTGCTCTGGCGGGAGCGCCGGCCCATGCTGGTCTTCGCCCTCACCACCGCCGTCTCCGTGACGGCCCTCCCCCTGGGGGTGCTGACCGGCGCCGATTCCGCCCGCGTCGTGGCCCTGTTCAACGTCGGCCGCCACTGCACCCCGCGCCAACTGGCCCTCGCCGTCGGCGTCACCCTCGGGCAGCTCGTCGCCTGGGCAGCCGTCTTCTGGACGGGTGGCCAGCTGGAGCACGCCACGCGACCGGAGGTCGTGACTCTCATGGCGATGGTCGCCATGGCGGCGTTCGCCGCCCTCGGCCTGCTCAGCCGGCTCGCCGACGCCTACATCGACGCGCTGAAGAAGGAGCGCGACCAGCAGGCCCGGCTCGCCACCGCGCAGGAACGCGCCCGCGTCTCCCGGGAGATGCACGACATCCTGGGCCACACCCTGGCCGTCATCGTCGGCCTCGCCGACGGCGCCGCCGCGCTCTCCTCGACCAAACCGGAACGCGGCGCCCAGACACTGCGCATCATCAGTGCCAGCGGCCGCGACGCCCTGGCCGAACTACGCCGTCTGCTCGCCGTCATCGGCGACGAGGGCGACCAGGGCGACCTCCAGGACCGGCCCCCGGGTGCTCCGCTCGCCCCGCAGCCCGGCCTTGCCGACCTCGACGCCCTGCTCGGCCGCGTCCGTGCCGCCGGGCCCGACGTCACCCTGGACACCGCCGGCAACCTCACCGGCCTGGCCGCGGGACTCCAGCTCGCCGTCTACCGCATCATCCAGGAGGCCCTGACCAACACCGTCAAGTACGCCGCCTCCGACACCTCGGTCCGGGTGTCCCTCTCGGCCGGCCAGAACGCCGTCCATGTCACCGTCGAGGACGCCGGCCCCTCCCGTTCCCCGAAAACCCGCAGCTCGCTGACCGGCGGCGGCCATGGCCTGGTGGGCATGCGTGAACGCGCCGCCCTCTACCAGGGCGACGTCACCGCCGGCCCCAACGCCCACGGCGGCTGGACCGTCCGCGCCCGCCTCCTCCCCAGCCCGACCCCCGACTCCCCCGACTCCTTCGACTCCCCGGAGAAGCACCCCTCATGACCACCGTCCTCATCGTCGACGACCAGGCCCTGCAGCGCATGGGCTTCAGCATGCTCCTGGAAGCCGAGTCCGACATGAACGTCGTCGGCGAGGCCGCCAACGGCAGCGAAGCGGTCCGGGCGACCGCCGAACTCAGACCCGACGTCGTCCTGATGGACGTACGCATGCCCGGCATGGACGGGATCGAGGCGACGCGGCGCATCGTGGAGTCCGGCGGCCGCTCCCGCATCCTGGTCCTGACCACCTTCGACCTCGACGAGTACGCCTACGACGCCCTGCGCGCCGGCGCCAGCGGCTTCCTCCTCAAGGACGCCCAGCCCGAGGAACTCGTCGCCGGCGTCCGGGCGGTGGCCGCCGGCGACGCCGTCATCTCACCCGGCCTCACCCGCAAACTCCTCGACACCTTCGGCGACCGCCTCCCCGGCCACACCCCGCAGCAGCAGCGCCGCCTCGACGATCTCACCGAGCGCGAGCGCGAGGTCCTCACCGCCATCGCCGGCGGCTGGACCAACGCCGAGATCGCCGAGCGCCTCCATCTCGCCGAGTCCACGGTCAAGTCCCACATCGGACGCATCCTCGCCAAGATCGACGCCCGCGACCGCGTCCAGGCCGTGATCTTCGCCTACGACACCGGACTCGTACGCCCCGCATGAACCGACCCACCCCGCTCACCGAGCCCCTCTGACGGCCAGGCCGACTCCCCGCGTCCCCGACCCGTGTACCCCGACACGTCCCCGAAGCCGACCACTTCGGCACCGCTCAGGGCGTCACCCGCACCGCCTCGCGGGCCCCGCCCGCACCTCAGTTGAGCCCCCGCACGCAAGGGCCACACCCCTACCGGTTCGTGCCAACGGTCCAGTGGCAGCTCCCGCACTGTCACCGTTGCAAGGCGTGGAGCAGTTGCGGCAAGGAGCGGTGCAGCTCGCGCTCCCAGTACGGCCAATCGTGGGTGCCGGGGCCGTAGAAGTCGGTGGTGAGGTGCGCTCCCTTGGCCTTGAGGCGGTCGGCGAGGGCGTGGTTCATCTGGTTGAGCACGGCCTCGAGGTCGTCGTACGTGCCGGGCGGGTCGAAGGGGCCGGCGGTGCCGTCGCCGCTGGAGAGGAAGACGGGGATGGAGCGCAACCCGTTGACGAGGTAGTACGGGTCGTGAGCCGCCCAGAGGGCGCGTTGGGCCACGGGGTCGCCCCACAGGGCGAGGGGATCCTCGCCGTACTCCTTCAACACGCTCATCAGCCCCGACGGGAAGTCGCCGTACAGGGGGTGCGCCACGCCGCTGAAGCTGGCCACCGCCCGGAACATGCCGGGGTGGTGCGCGGCGTAGAGGAGGGATCCCAGGCCGCCCATCGACAGCCCGGCGACGACCCGCCGGGTTCCGGCGCCGTAGCTGTGCTCCAGGAGCGGGCGCAGCTCGCCGAGGTGGAATGTCTCCCAGGCGGGCGGGCCGCCGTTGCCGTGGTTCCACCAGTCGCTGTACCAGCCGACCGGGCCGCCTTCCGGCATGACGATCAGCACGTTGCGCAGTTGCGCGAGGTTCTCGACGTCGGTTGCGCGGGTCCAGCTGTCATAGGTGTCGCAGCAGCCGTGGAGCAGGTACAGCACCGGCCATCGCCGGCTCTTGCCGCGCTCGTTCCAGCCATCCGGGGTGAGCAGCCGCACCTTGGCGGTACGGCCCAACGCGGGCGACGCGACGGTCAGGTCGATCTGGCGAGGGCCGACCCTCTCCTCTGCCACGACCCGGGCACCGCCCTCCTTGCCCCTGCCGCCGACGGCGGCGGTCGCGGTCCCGGGCAGGACTGCCATGACCAGCGCTACCAGAATCGTCCAGATCAACAGGCGGGCACGGCCAGGGTGCACGGCGGGCCTCCACTCCCAGCGAAACCTGTCGGCTACGGATCGGTGACACCCGGGAGCGTACGGACCGCCGCGGTGTCGGTCACTACGTCAGATTGCTGAGGTTGGCGGAAGGCGACGTTCCAGAGGTAGTTGACTTCGCGTTCGCTACCGTGTCGGTCCATGACAGTCCTGATCATCGGGGGCAGTGGTTTCCTGGGCGCCGAACTGATCCGGCAGGCCACCGCGGCGGGGCTCGAGACGTCCGCGACGTTCGCGTCCCGGCCCGGCGGAGCCTCGGGGGTGGCCTGGCATCCGCTCGACGTCCGCGACGCCGCGAGCGTCGCCACGGTCATCGCCGACGTGGCCCCGTCGGTCGTGGTCAACGCGTCGAGCGGCGGGGCCGACTGGGCGGTCACCGCCGACGGCGCCGTCCGCGTGGCGCTGGCCGCCGCGGAGCGGGGCTGCCGTCTGGTCCATGTCTCCAGCGACGCGGTGTTCTCCGGCGTGCGCGTCCGTTACGACGAGAACTGCCTGCCCGATCCGCTCACCCCGTACGGGGCCGCGAAGGCCGCCGCGGAGACGGCGGTGCGGCTGCTGATGCCGGCCGCCGCCGTCGCCCGGACTTCGCTGATCGTCGGACACGGGCGGTCCGTGCACGAGCGCGCGGTGCACGCTCTGGCGGGCGGCGCCCGCGAGGGGGTCCTGTTCACCGACGACGTCCGCTGCCCGGTCCACGTCGAGGACCTGGCCGCCGCGTTGTGGGAGATCGCACTGTCCGACGCCGCTGGGATGTTCCATCTCGCCGGGCCGGACGCCCTGAGCCGCCACGATCTCGGCGTGCTGATCGCCCGGCGCGACGGCCTTGACGCCAGGCGGCTGCCCGCCGGGCGCCGAGCCGACACCTCATTGCCCGGGCCCCTCGACGTACGCCTCGACTGCTGCGCCACACAGCAGCGGCTGCGGACCCGGCTCCGCGGCGCCCGCGCATTCCTTCGCTGAGGCCGCGGTCGCCGACGCGTTCGTCCGGGGGGACCGCCTCTACCCGACGGGATCGGGCACAGAATGTCGGGTCCGGCCCGATGCCTGCCGCCTAGCGTGGTGATCACAAGCAAGGAAGGAGACCGGACGTGCTGGAGCGGCTCAACAAGGCCATGGAACACATCGAGCGTGATCTCGATCAGGCCGTCGACGTGGCGGGGCTGGCGCGGATCGCGGCCACCTCGGAGTACCACCTGCGCCGGATGTTCTCCGCGCTCGCCGGCATGCCGTTGTCGGAGTACATACGGCGTCGGCGGCTCACCGTCGCGGGCGCCGAGGTGCTCGCAGGGCGTGAGTCGCTGTTGGAGATCGCGCTGCGTTACGGCTACGGCTCGGGCGAAGCCTTCGCCCGGGCGTTTCGCGCCATGCACGGTGTCGGGCCGGGCGAGGCCCGGCGCACCGGCGCAGCGCTCGTCTCCCAGCCCCGGTTGACCTTCCGCCTCACCGTCGAAGGGAGCAGCAGCATGCGTTATCGCGTAGTGGACCGGCCGGACTTCACCGTCGTCGGCCTCAAGGCCCGGATACCCCTGGTGCACACGGGACCGAACCAGGCGATCATCGACCTGGTCCGCGGGATCGACCCGCAGGTCCTGGAGCGTCTGGAGAAGCTGTCGGACCAGGAGCCGCAGGGCATCGTGGCGGTCTGCGACGACCTGGACCCCAGCCGCGCCGAAGGCACCGAGCTCGACTACTACCACGCAGTGATCACGTCCGCGGCCGTGCCGGAGGGCATGACCGCCCTCGCCGTCCCGGCCGGAAGCTGGGCGGTCTTCACCACTTCCGGGCCGGCCCCGCAGGCCATCCAGGAACTGTGGCGGGACGTGTTCACGCAGTGGTTCCCGTCCAACCCGTACCGCAGCCGCCCCGGCCCGGAGATCCTGAGCACCCGCCTGTCGCCCGACAAGAGCGAGGCCGACGCCGAACTGTGGCTTCCGGTGGAGCGGGAACAGGGCTGAGCAGCGCGCCGAATGCGGGGACGAGGACCGCCTCGCGTTCGTCGTCCATTGCGCGGAACGAGGCCGTGACGGGACGTCCAGACCCCGGGCGAGCCGGGAGAGCGCGGTGCGACCGCACGCGGTCCGGTCGTTCTCGACCTTCGACAGCGTGGCCTTGGAGATGCCGACCCCGGAGGCCGCTGCCGGGGTGGGGTGCTCGGTCACCGGCGCTTCCTAGTGCGCGCGGTCCAGGCGGAAGCGGGGGTGAGGTTCGGCGCGGCCGGTGGCGAGGTCGGCCGCCATCGCGCCGATCAGCGGGGCGAATTTCGCGCCGTGGCCGGAGCACGGGGAGGCGATGACGAACGCGCCGTGGCGGTCGACGACGAAGTCCTCGTCGACGGTGGTGGTGTAGAGGCAGCTCGCCTCGGCCACCGGGTCGGGCTCGAGGCCCGGGAGGCGGTCGCGTACGAAACCACTCACCCGGGTCCGCGAGGACGGGTCGACGACGCCGGTGCGGGTGCGGGCGGTGGTGGGGGTGCCGCGGTCGTGTTCGGCGACCTTGACGGTGGGGAGCGGGCCGCCGTCGCTGCCCGACGGAAGGCCGTACAGGTGCAGGTCGCCGTCCCAGATCAGGGTCGGCCACCGCACGGACTGGTCTCGCTGCCGGAAGTGGAAGACCTGCTGCTGGGTCACCTCCAACTGCGGGAGGGCAAAGGGGAGTTCGAGTTCGGGCAGCCAGGGTCCGGCCGCGATCACCACCGTTTCGGCGACGATCTCACGGCCGTCCTCGGTGTGCAGGAGCACCTTCTCCGGGGCGCCCTGGACGTCTATGCCCGTGACGCGGGTGCCGGTGATCGCCTGCGCCCCGTGCTCGATCGCCCGCCGTACGCAGACCGCGACGGTCTGGTCGGCGTCGACGACGCCCGCGTCCGGGTGGTACAGGACCGGGCCCGTGACGCGGATGTACGGCCAGCGCTCCGAGGCCTCTTCCGGGCCGAGGAGTTCGTGGGGCACGTCGGCTGCGGCGAGGAGTTCCGCGATCGCCCCCGGGTCGCCGCCCTCACCCATGTCGAGGCCACCGGTCGTGCGCAGCAAGGGAGTTGAGGCGTCGTCCGCCAGTTCCCGCCACTGCTCGTGCGCCTGACCGGTGAGCCGTACGTAGAAGGGGTCTGCGTACGCTCGTCGGAAGATCCGTGAGCTGCCGTGCGAACTGCCGTGTCTGTGGCCGATGTCGTACGCCTCGATCAGTGTGACCTCATGGCCCCGCCGGGCCAGTTGCCAGGCGGTGGCCGCGCCCGTCAGCCCGGCGCCTACGACGGCGATCACAGCCCCTCCTCGGGGATCCGGTTCGTGCCCGCGCGGGGGACGCGGGCCATGGCAGCGGACTCGATCTTGACGTGCTCCCTGGCCCGAAGTCCAGGGATTCCGGCCTGGGTCGTCTGGCCCTTGCGGCGTCGGTCTGAAGCCGAGGGAGGATGTCCGGCTCGGTTCGTGCGGGCGGCGCCCAGGTCCCGCAGGGCCTGTTGCCGAAGGGCCGGGCGCCGCCCATGAGGAGGCGGAACCCGGCCCGGACGTTCCCGGTCAGGACACGACGGCGGACGGTTCACCTGACGTCAGCTCGGAGGAACCCCCGGAACCCCCGGAGGGGCCCCGCACCCACAGCGGCTTCAGCCGGTACGTCAGCAGGTACAGCACCGCGCCCGCTCCGGCCGCGACGAACATGCTCAGGTCGCCGGCCCCGGGATACGCCGCCGAGAACGGCCCGGTGTAGAAGCTGGACTGCCAGAACGGCACCGAGGCGGCCACGCCTCCCGCCCAGGCGACGAAGCCCCAGCCCAGCACCCGGCGCCGGTCGTAGAGCTCGGCGACGCGGGACGGGTCGGAGCGGCCGCCCAGGTAGAAGTCGAGCAGCAGGACGGCCGCGAAGGGGGCGATGAAGTACGCGGTCAGGTTGAGGAACACCTTGAACTTGTCCTCCGTGCCCGACTCGCCCCACAGGCTGATCGCGTAGGCCAGCAGACAGATGCCGGTGACCGCCTGGGAGCGGCTGACCGGGATCTTCAGCGTCTGGACGGAGATCGCGCCGCCGTAGACGTTGAGGAAGTTCTGCGCGAGTGCGGACAGGCCGACGGCGAGCAGGGCGGGCACGGCGAACGGGCCGGCCAGCTCGTGCAGCGCGGTGATGGAGTCCGAGCTGCTGGCGCTGCCGCCGACGACCACGCCCAGGATGCCCAGCCAGCAGATGGTGACGAAGTTGCCGAGGCCGGTGTACCAGGCGGTGCGGGTGACGACCTCGGGCGTGTCCGGCAGATAGCGGGAGTAGTCCGAGGCGAAGGGCGCCCAGGCCACCAGGAAGGACAGGAACCAGCCGCCGAAGGTGACCCAGCCGCCGGTGGAGCCGATGTATCCGGACGCCTTCGGGTCGGCGTGGAAGAGGCTGCCGCCGCGTACCACCGCGACCACGGTGATGAGCAGGAAGAGCGGGGTCAGGACGTACGTCAGGACCTTCTGGAGGTAGTTGATCATGTTGTAGCCGTAGATCGACACCACCAGTTCGATCGCCGTGAGCACCGCGGCGCACAGCCAGTAGGGCAGATGGGTCAGCTCGGCGAACGCCTTGCCGCCCAGGATGACCGTGACCGCCGCCCAGCCGACGCCGGCGAAGACGTTGATGTATGCCACGGGCAGGAAGTTGCCGAAGAAGCCGAGCGGGCCGCGGGCCTGGATCTGCTGCGGCACGCCGAGCCGTACGCCCATGCGGGACATGACGGCCATCAGCAGGGACCCGAGCGCCGCCCCGACGACGATGGCCGTGACGGCGGCGCCGAAGCTCAGCCCGAACCAGGCCGCGCTGAAGCCGAGCAGGATGATCGGGAAGTTGAGACCGGCCGCGAACCAGACGAAGAACTGCGAGCTGGGCTTGCCGTGCCGCTCGTTGTCGGGGATGTGGTCGACGCCGAAGGGCTCGACCTTGGTGACCGCGCTGCCGTAGACCGGCGCCGGTGTTCCTTCTGTCATGCGGTGCTCCTGGGGACGGGGAGGGTCACCACGGCAACGGCGCCGTGTGCGAGATGTCGAAGAAACCGCCGCCGCTGTAGACCAGCGGGGCGAGGTCGTCGTGGCGGGCGGAGACCACCCGGCCGGTGAACACGGTGTGGCTGCCGGCCTCGAGCCGCTCCCCGATCTCGACCTCCAGCTGCGCGCAGGAACCGTCGATCAACGGGGCGCCGAACGCGCCCGGCGTCCAGGAGACGTGGGCGAACTTGTCGTCGCCCTTGGAGGCGAAGGTCTTCGCCACGTCGAGCTGGTCGGCGGCCAGGATGCTGATGCCGAGATGGCTCGCCCGGTGCAGCGCGGGATGGGTGCTGGAGCTGTGCTGGACGCAGACCAGGACCATCGGCGGGTCGAGCGAGATGCTGGAGAAGGCGTTGACCGCGAGGCCGCGGGGCGTGCCGTCGTCGTCCGTGGTCACCACGGTGACGCCGGTGATGAACTTGCGGTGCACCCCGCGCACCAGATCGGCGTCGACCGCCGCCTGATGGCCGGTGGTGATGATCCCGAGCGCCTCCAGGAGCTGCCGGGAGTCGAAGGTCACCCACTCCTCGGCGACCGAGGGGCCCTCGAAGCGGGCGAAGGTCGCGCCGGACACCTCGACCGGTTTCCCGGTGGGCGGGACGCCGAGGAAGGCGCCGGTGTGCCGGCCGGTGCTGCGCCAGCGGATCGCCAGCCGGTCCCCGTCCTCGACGATGTCCTCGATCTCGGTGCGCAGATCGGGGAAGGCCTCGCGCATGGCGCGGATGGAGTCCTTGAGCTGGTCGCGGTCCTGCGCGGCGGAGGCGGGTCCGCGACGGCGGACGTAGGTGGGGCTGAGCAGCTCGTCCAGGGCCTCGACGTGCCCCTGGTCCCAGGCGGCCCGCCAGGCGGAGCGGATGCGGGAGGTGCGATCGGCGGCGGCAGGGCGGTCAAGAGTGTGGGTCATGGTGGGTCCCTCAGTCAGCTCTTGTATGGCAGAGGACCGTAGGGAGGGGGTGGTTCGGTGTCAACACCTCGTTCAGAAAAGCCTGGAGATTGCCGAGGTGACGATCAAAAACACAGGTCAGACTTGTTTCGTCGTAGTTGACCCTTGACGGTCCCGATTCGGGCTCCTAGCCTCGCTGCCATGGCACAGCGAGAGAGGGAAGGTCACGGGATGCGGTTCTCGATATTCCACAACCTCGGAGCGCCCGGACGGCTCGGCGAGTACGCCCAAGTCATGGACGAGGCCCGGGAGTTCGCGATCGCCGCGGAACAGGCCGGCTTCTGGTCCACCTGGTACACCGAGCACCACTTCGGGCACGAGGCGATCGAGATCACGCCGAACCCGGTCCTCATGGGCGCCGACATCGCGGCCCGTACATCGCGCATCCGCATCGGCCAGGCGGCCTCCATCGCCACGTTCTGGCACCCGCTGCGGCTCGCCGAGGACATCGCGATGCTCGACCAGCTCTCCGGCGGCCGCGTGGAGGTCGGCCTCGGCCGCGGCCTGTACGGCCGCGAGGCGCTCAACCTCAACGCCCTGGCCGACCCCCGCGACCAGGAGCAGAACCGGGCGCTGTACGACGAGACGGTCGAGATCCTGCGCAAGGCGTGGAGCGGCGAGTTCTTCTCCCACCAGGGCCGCTTCTACGAGTTCCCGTCCCCCGGCGTGAAGTGGAACCACCCGCTCTCCCCCGCCACGGACGACTACACGGACGCCGGCGTCATCACGAAGATGCAGGTCACGCCCTTCCCGGCGCAGCGTCCGCACCCGCCGCTCTGGCAGGTCATCGACAGTCCCCGGTCCATCCAGGCGGCCGCGGCCGACGGCGTCCAGGGCATGTTCTGGCTGCCGCCGGTGTCCGCCCTGAAGGACCGTTTCGAGCTGTACCGCGCCACGGCGAGCGAGGCCTCCGGCCGCGCGTACGCGCTCGGCGAGGGCATCGGCCTGGTGCGGGACGTCTACGTCGCCGACACCATGGAGCAGGCCCGCGCCGACTTCGAGGAGGCGCTGATGACGACGTACCGCTGGATCATGCACTGGCGGGGTCTGAGCAACCTCATGGAGGCGGGCGAGGAGCTCACCGACGCGCACGAGCTGTCCTTCGACTTCCTCCAGGACAGGAACCTGCTGGTCGGCACGCCCGAGTACGTCGCCGAGAAGGTGGCCGAGCTGCGTGACGAGGTCGGCCTGGAGCATCTGCTGCTGTGGACGACCCATCCGGGGCTGCCCCACCGCAAGGCGATGCGCAGCCTGGAGCTGTTCGCGGAGAAGGTCATGCCGGAGTTCGCCGTATGAGCCGCGGCGCCTGCGACATCCGCAAGGTCGTGACCGTCGTCGACGAGGTGCTGCTGGAGCTCGGCCGCCCGGTGGCGACTCAGGTACGGCGGGTCGCGGTGGCCGCGGTGCTCCGCAACCCTTGGGCGGGGCGCGGTTTCGTCGCCGACCTGCAGCCCGAAGTGGAGGCGGTGGCACCGGAGTTGGCGCAGCTGCTGACCGGGAAGCTGATCGACGCGTTGGGCGGGGTCGACCGCGTCGAAGCCTTCGGCAAGGCGGCCGTCGTGGGCCTGGACGGGGAGATCGAGCACGGCGGCGCGCTGATCCACACGCCGTACTTCGGCAACGTCCTGCGGGAGTTGACCGAGGGCACGTCGATCATCGTGTTCAGCGACGATCGGCTGCCGGCCGGTGAGCCGCTCACCGTGCCGCTGTGGCACAAGACGGCGGCGGCGACCCGCTCGCACTACCAGACCGTCCAGATCCGGGTCCCGGACGCGCCCCGGCCCGACGAGCTCGTCGTGGTGGCCGCAGCCGCGTCCGGCCCGCGTCCCAACGCCCGTATCGGAGACCGCCGTACGGATCCCGCCGTCCGTCTCGCCGACCTGGAGAAGCTGGAGAGCGCCCGATGAACGTTCGCAAGATCATCACTTTCACCGAGGACATCCACACCGAGGGCGGCCGCCCGGTCGACCCGCCGGCCCGTACGGCGGTGGTGCTCGCCGTGATCGAGAACCCGTGGGCCGGGCAGGGCTTCGTCGCCGACCTGCTGCCTGGCATCGACGAAGTCGCCCCGAAACTGGGCGAGTTGCTGGCACCGCGGGTGGTGGAGGCGCTCGGGGCGCCCGTGGAGGCGTACGGCAAGGCGGCGATCGTGGGCCTGGACGGGGAGATCGAGCACGGCTCGGCGCTGATCCACACGCTCAAGTTCGGCGACCACTTCCGCAAGGCGGCCCAGGCGACGACGTTGCTGCCGGCGGTCGAGAAGCGGGCGGCGGCCGGGACGGTCTTCGACATCCCCCTGAAGCACATCACGGACGCGACGATCCGCTCCCACCACCAGACGATCGAGGTCCGCGTGCCGGACGGGCCCCGCGCCGACGAGATCGTCATCGGCCTGGCGGCCGCGTCGCAGGGGCGTCCACAGGCTCGCTTGGCGCCGTTGTCAACGGAACGATGACCGCGATGGGTGCGATGGGCGGGTCGGTGGCGCTGAGCCACGAGGGGCACGGCGCCGGTCCCGATCTCGTGCTGCTGCACGGGGTGGGTCTCGACCGCACCATGTGGCAGCGCTGCCTGCCCGCGCTGGCCGAACGGCACCGCGTGACCGTGGTCGACCTGCGCGGGCACGGCGCGTCTCCTCCCGCCGTTCCCGGCGTGTCCCTGCAGGAGCTGGCGGCCGACGTCGC
Organism: Streptomyces sp. NPDC051677; assembly: GCF_044453465.1. Lineage (NCBI taxonomy): Bacteria > Bacillati > Actinomycetota > Actinomycetes > Kitasatosporales > Streptomycetaceae > Streptomyces > Streptomyces sp. NPDC051677. The sequence goes on along the minus strand of NZ_JBITCT010000012.1, from coordinate 161,302 downwards.
GGCACTGCTGACCGGCCCCGCGCACCTCGTGGGGTTCTCCCTCGGCGCCCTGATCGCCCAGCAACTGGCTGCTGTGAGGCCTGAGTTGACGGCCTCGCTCACCCTGGTCAGCTCGGTCGCCGGGCGGTCACGGGAGGCGAGGGCGGCGGTGGCACGGCGTCGGGAGCGGGCCCTGGAGGACTTCGAGGCGTCGGCGCACGCGGCGGTGGAGCGCTGGTTCTCGCCCGAGTGGCGGACCCGGGAGCCGGAGCTGGCCCGGTCGGTCCTCACCATCCTGCTGAAGAACGACCGCACGTCGTACCTGGCCTGCTACGACGTCTTCGCCACCGCGGACGCAGGGCTGTGGCCCCGCCTGCCCGACATCACGGCGCCGACCCTCGCGGTGACGGGCTCGGACGACCCCGGTTCGACGCCGGCGATGTCCAGACTGCTGGCCGACCGGATCCCGGGCGCCCACGCCCTGGTCGTGCCGGAGACACGCCACCTCCTTCCCCTGGAACGCCCGGAGGAGCTGACCGAGGCGGTGCTGACGCACACGGGCTCGGCAAGAGCGCCCCTGTGAGGGCGCGGGGCTGTGCCCAGGTGCGGCTCCGCCGCGCGAGCGCGAGCAACCACACACAACCCGCAGCCGAGGAGCAGCCCTCATGACCCCACTCCCCCGCCACCAGCACTACATCGCCGGCGCATGGACCGCTCCCGCGTCCGGCGCGTACTTCGAGAGCGTCAACCCGACCACCGGCCAGGCATGGTACGAGGCCGCCGACGGCACAGCCCCTGACGTCGAACGGGCTGTCACCGCCGCCCGAACCGCCTTCGAAGACCCCCGCTGGCGCGACCTCAGCCAGACCAGGCGAGGCGGCCTGCTGCGCAGGCTCGCAGAGCTCATCGGCGAGAACGCGGCGGAGCTGGCCCGCACGGAGACCCTCGACAACGGCAAGCTCCTGCGTGAGATGCAAGCCCAACTCGCAGGCCTCCCCGAGTACTTCCACTACTACGCCGGCCTCGCCGACAAGATCCACGGTGAGGTCGTCCCGGGCGCGAGCCGCGACCTCCTCAACTACACCCTGCGCGAACCGGTCGGCGTGGTGGGCGCGATCACCCCCTGGAACTCCCCCCTCCTGCTCACCGCCACCAAACTCGCCCCCGCCCTGGCCGCGGGCAACACGGTCGTGGTCAAACCGTCGGAACACACCTCGGCCTCCCTCCTCGCCCTCGCCCCCCTCTTCGAGCAGGCCGGCTTCCCTCCCGGCGTGGTCAACGTCGTCACCGGCTTCGGCGCCACCGCGGGAGCGCCCCTCACCGAGCACCCCGCCGTGGCCAAGGTGACCTTCACCGGCTCCACGGAGACCGGCCGCCGTATCGCCCGCACGTGCGCCGACCGCTTCGTACGCTGCACCCTCGAACTCGGCGGGAAGTCCCCGAACATCGTCTTCCCGGACGCCGACCTCGCCTCCGCCTCCATGGGAGTGATCGCCGGGATCTTCGCGGCCGCGGGTCAGACCTGCGTGGCGGGCAGCCGCGTGCTCGTCCACGAGGACGTCTACGACGAGGTCCTGGAGCGAGTGACGGCACGCGCCGCGACCATCCGCATCGGGGACCCGTTGGAGGAGGCCACCGAGCTGGGCCCGCTGGCCCTGGCGGACCAGCTGACGAAGGTCGAGTCCTACGTGGACCTGGGGCTGGCCGAGGGCGGCAAGGTGGTGGTGGGCGGCGCGCGCCCGGACACCGGGCTCGGCGGCTGGTTCTACTCCCCCACGGTGTTCACCGGCACGGACAACTCCATGCGCATCTGCCAGGAGGAGATCTTCGGACCGGTGGCCACGGTCATGCCGTTCGCGTCCGAGGAGGAGGCCCTCGCCATCGCCAACGACTCGGTGTACGGCCTGGCCGCGGGCGTGTGGACCCGGGACGTCAACCGCGTCCACCGCATGGCGGCGCGCCTGGAGGCCGGCACCGTGTGGGCCAACACCTACCGGTCGATGTCGCCGATGTCGCCGCGCTCTGGCTTCAGGAGCAGCGGCACGGGCGTCGAACACGGCACGGAGGTCATTCGGGAGTACACCCGGCTGAAGAGCGTGTGGATCAACACGAGTGAGGAACCTGTCGGTGACCCGTTCGTCCTGCGGTCATAAGCCGTCTTGCATGGCAGACGACGGTGGCGCTTCCAGGACGGTTGACGCCACACGCCTCCCCACATTACGTTCACGTACCATGCAACAACCCAGTGGGCGAGGACGCAAACCGCTGCAGCAGACCAGCATGCAGGCCAGGGTCGCCGAAGAGCTGCGCCAGATGATCATCAGTGGGGAGCTCCCGCCGCGTTCGAGCCTGTCCGAGATGGCGCTGTCGGAGACGTTCGGCGTCAGCCGCACCCCCATCCGCGAGGCCCTCAAGCAGTTGCAGATCGAGGGCCTGGTGGAGGTGCGGCCGCGGGTGGGCACGTTCGTCGCCGTGCCGTCGCGGCGCGAGATCACCGAGCTGTTCCAGATGAAGGAGCTGCTGGAGGGCGCCGCGGCCCGGCTGCTGGCGTTCCGCGGCAACGTTCCCGAAGTGGCCCGCATCGAGGAGAACATGCGGGAGGCCGACGAGGCCGTCCGCGCGGGCGACGCAGGGCGGTACGCGCAACTGGTCCACGAGTTCCACGACCTGCTCGTCATCGGCGCGGACAACTCCAAACTGGAGGCGCACTACCGCACGCTCATGAACCAGCTGGCGTACGCGCGCCTGGTCCGTACCTCCCTCGCCCAGCCGGGCCGCCTCAGCGAGTCCGACCACGAGCACCACCGGGTCCTCGACCTCATCCGCGCCAAGGACGGCGACGGCGCGGAACGCGTGATGCGCGAACACGTCCGGCGCAGTCACCAGGCCCTCATGGCGGGCATGGACGAACGGCAGCAGCAGAGCTGAGGGACTGCCGCCGTGAACGTTCTCGGGTCGTCCGGCGTCTCAGCGGTAACCGACCCCGAGGGAGTCACCATGACCGCCGGACGTTCCCGTGCTCGAATCGTGGCCACGGCCGCGCTGCTCGGGGCTCTGCCGCTTGCGACCACAGCCTGCGGCTCCTCGACCGCTACGACCTCCGCCGACGCCAAGGAGCCGCAGAGCGGTTGGGAGGAGCCTGCCCAGTACTCCTACACGCTGACGTCGAGCACCCAGGTCCTGGCGGGGACGTTCCGGGTGAAGGTCCGCAACGGCCAAGTGGCGGAGGTGGTCGGGCTCGACGAGGACAGCCGGCGGCAGGCGCGGGATCTGCCGGGCGAAGTGCCCACCCTCGGCAAGCTGTTGAACACGCTGCACCGGGCCCGCAGCGAGGACGCGGACACGGCGGAGGCGGAGTACGCCGCCGACGGGCACCCCGTGCGGATCTCCCTGGACTGGGACGAGAACTCCATCGACGACGAAGCCCTGTACGCCGTCAGCTCCTACGAACCGGGCCCAGGCCAGGACCGATGAGTTTCTGCGTGATCCGCAGTCAGAGTTCACGGTTGGTGCGCCGCTGTCGAGAGCGTCGTCGAAGCGGGCGCCGACCGAGTCAGCTGAGAACCGGACCCGAGACAGCGAGGAACCTCCGATGCGCACCCTGATCAGCACCGCTTTCATCTCGCTCGACGGCGTCGTGGAGGCCCCGGGCGGCGAGCCCGGGTACCGCAACGCCGGCTGGACCTTCAAGGACGTCGAGTTCCTCCCCGAGGCGTACGAGATCAAGGGCCGGGAGCAGAAGGAGGCCGCCGCGATGCTGATGGGCCGGGCCAGCTACGAGGCGTTCAGCCCGGTGTGGCCCGGCATGGAGGACTTCGCCGACTACAAGGCGATGCCGAAGTACGTCGTCTCCACCACCCTCACCGAGGACGACCTGGTGTCGAACTGGGGGGAGACGACGATCCTTCGCTCGCTGGACGCCGTCGCCGCACTCAAGGAGACCGAAGGCGGCCCGATCATCGTCCACGGCAGCGCCGCCCTGAACCAGGCCCTCTCGGACGCGGGCCTGATCGACCGCTACCACCTGCTCGTCTTCCCGCTCCTGCTCGGGGCGGGCAAGCGACTCTTCAGCGCCACGGACAGGGACGCCCAGAAGCTGAAGCTCGTCGAGCACGAGGTCTACGCCAACGGTCTGCAGAAGAACGTCTTCGACGTCCTGCACCCCTAGGGGCGCGGGTCACCGCTTGTGAACGGTTCGAAGGAATGGCTGAAGTGCCAGGTGTCCTGTGCGATGCCGGAGCACGAATCCGAGCCGCCGGTGCCCGGGCAGCCGCCGTTGTCGCGCTGGAGCGCCCAGAACGAGAGCGTGTTGATCTTCTTCGCCTCGGCCCACTCCTCCACCGTGACCGCGTCCTTGGCGGTGAAGGTCTCCTCGGGGCCGTAGTCGTCGATGCCGGGCATCTCGATGACGCCGATCATGCTCCACAGCCTCGCGGAGCTCTTCTTCGGGTAGAGCGCGGCCAGTTGGTCGTGCAGGCCGGCGGCGGCTGTCTCGGTGTCGGCCGCCATGTCGTGGGTGGCGCCGTCGTAGTAGTCGAACGTCATGAGGTTGACGACGTCCACCCGCGCGCCGTTGTCGACGGCGTTCTGCAACAGGGCCAGGCCGTTGGCTGCGAGGCCGGTGGTGGAGGTGGGCAGGGTGTAGGAGAACTGGACGCTGCGGCCGGTGCGGTCGGCCCAGCGCTGGACCTCGGCGATCGCCTTGTTGCGGCGGTCGATTCCGGCGGCGTTGTCGATGGAGTCGCCCTCGACGTCGAGGTCGATCCGGGTGATGCCGTACGTCGTGACGAGACTCTCGTACACCTTGGCGATGGCGGCGACGCTGGTGCAGCTGTCCGCCAGTTCGGTGCCGGTGGTGTCGGCGGTCCAGCCGCCGAAGGACGGGATGGCATTGCCGCCGCGTGCCTGGATCGTGGCGATGTCGCGGCCGAACGTGGTGCGGGCGATCGGCTGGTCGGCCTCGCCGTTCCAGTACGCGGTGCACGAGCCCGCCGTGGCCGTCTGAAGGAAGGCCAGCGTGAGGTACTTGTTGCCCGAGGCGGCGGCGAGTTGGGCCGGGCTTTCGCCGGTCCACGCCTCGAAGTAGGGCGCCGCCACCTGGGGCGGCATGGGCTTGCCGTGGGCCGGGAGGGTGTCCGGCACGGCAAGCGCACCCCCTCCTCCTAGTGCGACAAGCCCGGCGGACACAGCGGTCACGCTCAGGCAGGACAGCAACGTACGAAGGGGACCAGGTCGTCTCACTGACGCTCCCATGGGAAAAGGGCAGGCGGGGACAGCGGAAGGACAGAACCGCGGGCCGAACAGTGACCCATGATTGGACTAGACCAGATAACTGTCAAGGTTCTTTACAGTTAACTGACCGAGCTCCTGGAGCCCCTCAGCCGCGCCGGCGGAGGTACGCCTCCAGCTCTGCGGCCCCGGCCAGCATCGCCCGCCCGCGGGCGGACAACCGACCGTGCCAGTCGCGCAGCGCCGCCTCCAGCGGCTCCAGCCCGCCGGCCGCCCGCACCTGGGCGATCAGCGGGGCGATCTGCTCCAGCAGATAGCCGCCCCGCCTGAGTTGGCCGGCCAGCCGGGCGTCCCGGACGTCGGCTTCGTCGTAGACGCGGTACCCGGTCCGCGGGTCGCGGCGCGGGCGCACCAGACCGGCGCGCTCCCATTTACGCAGCGTCGCGGGCCGGATTCCGAGCCTGCCTGCCAGTGGCCCGATGAACGTGCCGCCGGGCTCGGGCGGCGTGGTGGGCTCCAGGTCGCCGAGGGCGCTCTCCACCGCCTGGAGGGTTCGCCGGTCGTCGAGGAGCTGGGCGTGGCTTTCGTCGATGAGGCGGAACGCCTCATCGACCGCGCCCTGGTTCACGGCCCGCATGATCGACGTCGCCGTCTGGTGGCCGTGGCCGGGCGCCAGGGCGAGGAACGCGCGCAGAGCGCCCGCGTGCAGCGAGGTATAGGTGCGGTAGCCGTGGGGTGTGCGAGCGGCGGCCGGGAGGATGCCGGCCTCCTCGTAGTTCCTGATCGCCTGCGTGGACAGACCGTGCCCGCGCGCCAGATCAACCGGCCTGAGCCGCTCACCGCTTTGAAGGTTTCGCCCCATGGAAGCGACGTTATCGCGGAAAAGTCTCAACCGAAGGTTCAACGATACCGTTGACGGCATGGCTACTGACATCAAGGACGCCGCCCATGCCGTCGAGGCTGCCGCCGTCATGAAGCTGCTCCCGGCCCGGCCTCGCCTGCTCGCCCTCGGCGAGCCCACCCACGGCGAGGACACTCTGCTCGACCTGCGCAACGAGCTCTTCCGGCAACTCGTCGAGGAGGAGGGCTACCTGACGATCGCGATCGAGAGCGACTGCCTGAGGGGCCTGATCGTGGACGACTACGTCTTCTCGGGCACGGGCGCCCTCGACGAGGTCATGGAGCAGGGATTCAGCCACGGCTGGGGCGCCTTCGCGGGCAACCGCGAGCTCGTGCGCTGGATGCGCGCCCACAACGACGGCCAGCCCGCGTCCGAGCGGCTCCGCTTCGCCGGCTTCGACGGGCCGCTGGAGATCACCGGCGCCGCGAGCCCCCGGCAGGCCCTCACCGCACTCCACGGCTACCTCTCACCCCGGGTGGACGCGGACCTGCTCCCCTGTACCGAGCAGACACTGGACCGCCTCCTCGGCGCCGACGACCGATGGACCGACCCCGCCGCGATGAGGGACCCGTCCCGGTCCGTGGGGCGGTCGGCCGAAGCCGGTCGGCTACGGCTGCTCGCCGACGATCTGGTGGCCCTGCTCGACCTGCAGAGGCCGCACCTGCTCACCACGACCTCGCGGGACGACTGGGACCGGGCGCGGCTTCACGGGCGCACCGCGACCGGACTGCTGCGCTACCACTACTGGATGGCCGACACCTCACCGGCACGCATGACCTGGCTGGTGGGCGTGCGGGACCAGATGATGGCCCACAACCTCCTCGCCGTCGCCGCTCGGCGCCCGGCTCTGGTCCACGCCCACAACGGCCATCTCCAGCGGGAGAAGAGCACGATGCGGATGGGCGGGAGGACGGTGGAGTGGTGGAGCGCCGGCGCGCTGGTGAGCGCCCGGCTCGGCGAGGGGTACGCCTTCGTGGCCACCGCCCTCGGAACGATCCGGCACCAGGGAGTGGACACGCCGCCGCCGGACACCGTCGAGGGGCTCCTGTACGCGCTCCCGGCGGACCGCTGCGTCGTCGACGCCCGGCGACTGGCCACCGCGCTCGGCGACGCACGGCCCGCGCCCCGCGTGTCCCCCTGGTTCGGCTACTCCCCGCTCGACCCGGCCCACCTGGCCGACAGCGACGGCATCGTGTTCGTCAAGGACGCCCTGCAGAGCCGGCGCCGGCCTCAGTAGTCCGCTCAGGCCCCCACCGCCACCGCTGCCTCGGGCACGGGTGGAGTCCGCTCTTCCGGATCTTTCCGGATATGGTTTTTCCTATGAAATATCACCTCATGGGGAGGTAGCACGGTGAATGCCCCTCAGAGGTCGGGACAGGCGCCCGCACGGCCTTCGGGGGTTGTCGGATACGCGGGTGTGCTGCGCGAGCTGCTTCCGATCGCACTGTGGCGTGAGGACGCGGACGGCCGCATCGTCGAGTGGTCGCTCGCCGCCCAGGATCTGCTCGGGTTCCAGCCGCAGGACGTACTCGACCGGCCTGCGTCGGCCCTGCTGGTCCCCGACGGCAACCGTGAGCTGGCCGACCAGCTCACCCATCGCGTCCAGGGCGGGGAGACCGTCGTCGGCACTCTGTCGGTGCGCCACCGCGACGGCCATGAGGTCACGATGGAGATGTGGATCGTACCGGCCTCCGACGCGCGGGGACGGCCCGGAGCACTGCTGATCGCCGTGGAGACGTCCCAGGTCCTGCGCATGCGGGATTCCCTGGCGGCCCTGGAGAGCCTGTTCCGTCAGTCCCCCATCGGTCTGGCCACCCTCGGCACCGATCTGCGCTTCCTACGGGTCAACGACGCGCTCGCCCGGATGAACGGCGTCTCCGCCGCCGAGCATGTCGGACGGCGGCTGACGGAGGTCGTGCCCGGCGTCAACGCGGTGGCCCTGGAGTCGATGATGCGGGAGGTGCTGGCCCGGGGGACGGCCGTCGTCGACGTCCGCCGTTCCGGGCGGACTCCGGCGGACCCCCAGCGTGAACGGACCTGGTCGTGCTCCTACGCCCCACTGCTCGACGGCGCCGGCCGGACCCTGGGCCTGATCGCCTCCCTCATCGACATCACGGAGAGCCAGCAGGCCGAACGCGACGCCGAACGCGCCCGCCGCCGTTTCGCGCTGCTGGCGGAGGCCGGCACCCGGATCGGCACCACCTTGGACCTGCGGCAGACCTCCGAGGAGATCGTGCAGATGCTGGTGCCCCAGCTCGCGGACTCCGCCGACGTGCAGCTCCTCGAAGAGGTCATCGCGCCCGACGAGTCCACCGCCGCCACGCACGGCGTCGTCCGACGGATGGCCGCTGTCTTCCCCGATCCCTCCGCCCCCACGGCGAAGCTGCTCCCGGGCATGACGTCCCGCATCGCACACGGCTCCCTCTACGAACGCGTCATCGCCGACGGCCGTCCCACCAACCTCTACCGGGCCGACGTCCCGGCGCTGATCACCGATCCCCGGGCCGGCGAGCTGCGCGCCTATCTCATGAGCCTGGGCTCCGCGAGGCTGGTCCCGCTGGTCGCCCGGGGCAAGGTGCTCGGCGCGATCGTGGTGACGCGGCTGCGCAGCCGCGAGCCCTTCGACGAGCAGGACTGCGTGCTCGTCGACGAGCTGGCGGCGCGCGCCGCCCTGAACATCGACAACGCGCTCATGTACACCCGGCAGCGCGCGGCGGCCCTCACCCTGCAGCGCAGTCTGACCAACAGCGCGCTGCCCGCCGTCCCCGGTCTGGAGCTCACGGGACGGTACCTGCCCGCCAGCGAACACGACGTCGGCGGCGACTGGTTCGACGTCATCGCGCTGCCCGCGGACCGGACCGGACTCGTCATCGGGGACGTCATGGGGCACGGCATCCGCGCCGCTGCCGTCATGGGCCAGCTCCGTGCGGCGGTGCGTACGCTCGCCCGGCACGGCATCGAGCCGGCCCACATGCTCCGTTCGCTGGACGCCGTCGTCGCCGACATGGGCGAGGACCAGATGGCGACCTGCGTGTACGCCGTCCACGATCCCGCCACCGGCGGGTGCCTCGTCGCGCGGGCCGGCCACCCCCCGCCGGCGGTGGTGGCGCCCGGCGGGGCGATCACCTTCCTCGACGGCTCCCCGGGGACGCCGCTGGGAACGGGAGGGCAGCAGTTCGGGACCGAGGTCGTCCCGCTGCCCGCGGGCAGTCTGCTCGTGCTGTACACCGACGGGCTCATCGAAGCCCGCGGCAGGGACCTCGATCAGGGACTCGACCGGCTCGCGCGGGCTCTGCGGCGCCCCGGTCGGCCACTCGCCGCACTCTGCGACGGCGTCCTCGAGCAGATGCTGCCGCACCCGGCCCAGGACGACGTCGCGGTGCTGATGGCCCGACCGCAGTGAGACGGACCGACGTGGCTGTCGAGCCGATTCGGGGTACCCGCCCTTACGGAGGTACCTCATGTTCGAGGCCGGCGATATCCGTGAATGGCGCGGTCACCGCGTGGTCGACCCACAGGGGCACAGGATCGGCGTCCTGGAGTCGGTCTATGTGGACACCGGGACCGACAGGCCTAGCTTCGCCACGGTGACCGTGGGTCTTCCCACCCGCCGTCGCCTGGTGTTCGTGCCGCTCAGCGGGGCGACAGTCGGTCCGGGCTATCTGAAGGTCGCCCACAACAAGAACGCCGTGAAGAAGGCCCCGGCGATCGACGTCGACGGCCAGCTGCGCGCCCAGGACGAACCGAAGGTGTTCGCCCACTACGAACTGGACTATGCGCCGGGCGCCGGCGGCGAGCGACGCCTTGCCCGCCGCTGAGGCGTCGTGGCCCTCGGGAGTACCCATGAGCCTGTTTCTGTTTCTGATCCTCGTGGCCCTCGTCCTGGGCATCATCGGGTTCGCGGCCCACGGGATGTTCTACCTGCTGATCATCGGCGCCCTCGTTCTCCTCGCCGATCTCATCTACGCCGCGATGCGTTTCCGCCGGGGCGGAAGAAAGCACCGCCTGACCCGTTGACGGGGCTTTGTCCCCGCCCGCCGACCGTCGACCCCACCGCAGCCGTCACCCATGCCGGTGATCACCGGCGAAGCAGCCCCGTGTCACACGGCCCCACCGCCACCCTGTGGGCATGCGCCGTACCCTCGCCCTCGCCACCGTCCTGGCCGCCGTCCTCCTCGCCGGCGGCTGCGTCTCCCTCCCTTCCGGCGCGCCGCCGCCCCCGCACATGGCCCCGGCCGCCGCCCGCACGCCCTCCCCCGTCCCCTCTCCGGGCCAGGTCCCCGGCCAGGCCTCAGCCCGCACCGCCCTCGTCACCACCGCCCCCACCCGGGCGCCGGAGCAGCACACCCGGGGCCGCCGGGTCGCGGAGCGCCGTTCCTCGAACACCGAGGGACACCGGCCCCCGCGGGCCCAGGCGTCGGCGCGCTCGCACACGGGCACGGCGGCACGTCCCGCTCCTCCCGCACCTCCCACGCCCGCCGCCACGCCACCGCGGGCCCGTCACCAGCCGGCGCCCCCTGTCGTGCCGCGCCGCCAGACGCCTCGCCCGCACACCACCCAGCCCCGGCCCACGTACGACATGCGCACCGTGTGCGCGTGGTCGCACCAGTCACCCGTGCCGCCTGCCGTCGGCGGTCTCTGCGACGCCTACGTCCACTGAGCGACTCGCCTCGCCGTGCGCGAGGACGGCGCCCGCAGCCGGTGCTCAGCGGGTGTGGCGGCGGATCGCTTCGAGGAAGCGGTCGATGTCGTCCGGGGTGTGGGAGTAGGCGGTGACGAGCCGGACGACTCCGGGGCCCCAGCGGCCGTGGTGGAAGGTGTAGCCCTCTGCGAGGAGTCCTTCGACGGTCTGCTGGGGCAGGCTGCAGAAGACGATGTTCGCCTGTGGGGTGGCCGCCAGGCCGATGCCGGGGGCGGCCTTGAGGCCGTCGCTCAGCCGCAGGGCCATGGCGTTGGCCTGGCGGGCGTTGCGCAGCCACAGCTCGTCGGTGAGGTAGGCGTCGAACTGGGCGGCGTGGAAGCGCATCTTGGAGGCCAGTTGCCCGGCGCGCTTGGCGCGGAAGGCGAGTTCGCCGGCCAGTGCGGGGTCGAAGGAGACGATGGCTTCGACGGTCATCGCGCCGTTCTTGGTGGCTCCGAAGGAGAGCACGTCCACGCCGGCCTTCCAGGTCATCTCGGCCGGGGAGGCGCCGAGGCAGTCCAGGGCGTTGGCGAAGCGTGCGCCGTCCATGTGGACGCGCAGGCCGGCGTCCTTGGCGATGCCGGACAGGCGGCGGATCTCGTCGAGGGTGTGGACGCTGCCGCTTTCGGTGGCCTGGCTGATGCTCAGGACGGACGGCTGCACGCTGTGCACATCCCCTACCCGGTGGCGCACCGCCTCATGGAGAGCATCGGGGTCGACCTTGGTGTCGTGGCCGGCCACGGCGACGATCTTGGCGCCGTCGGTGAAGAACTCGGGGGCTCCGCATTCACTGGTGTTGATGTGGCTGGCGGGGTGGGCCAGGACGCTTCCCCAGGGCCGGGTCAGGGCCGCCAGGCTCAGGGCGTTGGCGACGGAGCCGGTGGAGACCAGCAGGACGGCGGTGTCCCGCTCGAAGATCTCGTCCAGCTTGCGTCGGACCTTGTCGGTGAACGGGTCGCCGCCGTACGGCAGGACCTGTCCCGCGGCTGCGTCCACGACGGCCTGGACGATCTCCGGGGACGCCCCGGCCATGTTGTCGCTGAGGAATGCGCGACTTGAGGGGATGGAGCCGATGCTGGTGTCCATGGGCGGGCTTCCTTGAGTCCGGTGCGTGCGCTCACCGTCGGTCAGAGGGTGAGGAGCTCCTCGTGGAAGCCGCCGAACTCCCGCTCCCGGTCGATGAGATGGATCTCCAGGATCCAGTGGCAGCGGCGTCCGGCCTTGTCGGTGCGCCGCAGCGGGGTGTCGTTGGCCGGGGTGATGTACGACTCCGTGTCCGCGCCGTCGATCCACTCGTGCGGGAACTCGCCGACCAGGTGCCCGGCGTGCCAGCCGCCCAGTTCCCAGCCGGCGTCGGCGGCCAGCCGCTCGACCTCGGCGTACAGCTGCTTGCCGGTGATGTCCGGGGCGCTCTCGAAGATGCCCTTGCCGGCGGCGAAGATCTTCGGCAGGTCGTCCCGCAGGCGTCGCTTGACCGGGTCGTCGCCGAGGACGAAGGTCCGGCCGAAGTCGGCCTCGTACTCCTCGAAGATGGGCCCGAAGTCGGCGAAGACGATGTCGTCCGCGCCGATCACCCGGTCCGGCGGGTTCTCCCGGTACGGCGCGAGCGTGTTCGGGCCCGAGCGCACGATCCGCTTGTGCCAGTGCCGGGTCGTGCCGAACAGCTCGTTCGCCAGATCCCGGACACGGTCGCTGACGGCTCGCTCGCCTTCGCCCGGCGCGACGAGACCGCGCCTCTCGATCTCCGCGAAGAGCCGTTCGGCCTTGGCCTGCGCGTCCAACAGTCGTGCCGCGCGCGTGGGTTCGTCGTCCGCCATGGGGCCGACCGTAGTGATCCGGATCGCTTCCGGCAACGGGATTCCGCTGGCCGGCGGGCGGTTCGGGGCGGCGTCGATGGTGACTGCGAGCAGCACGGGGGCGCGGCCGAAGAAGGGGTCGAGCTCCGCCGAGGACAGCAGCGCGTGGTGGCCGTCGGCGCCGGACACCGCGATCAGGAAGCGCAGGCGGTCCTTGCGGCGGGCGGGGTCGAAGCCGGGCCCTGCGGCCGTGAGGACGTCGTGCAGCAGAGGTCCGGTGAAGCAGTGGTGCCGGACGCCGCTGATGGCGCACTCGAAGCTGACGTCGGTCTGGCGCTGCCACCGGGCCGGCGGCTGTGCCGGCGAGTGCGAGGCACTGGCTGCGGCGCGAGAAAAACCCCTGCGTCCGCCGCTGTCCTCCGTCATACGCTGACGCCCGCTGTCTGCTGAGGGAGGACTTATGGAAATCCGGAGCCTGACCCGTACGGAAGCCGAGCGCCGGGGTGCGTTGTTGACGGTCGAGCGGTACGACGTCGACATCGACCTCACCGGTCTGACCGACGGGCCGGAGGTCCGGTGCGTCTCCACCGTCACCTTCGGCTGTCGGGAGCCGGGCGCGGAGACCTTCGTGGACTGCGTGGCGCAGGTCCGCAGCGCCACGCTGAACGGCAGCCCGCTCACCCCCACCGGGGACGGCCGGATCCCCCTGCACGGCCTCGCCGAGCACAACGTCCTGCGGGTGGAGAGCGTCCAGGCCGACACGGCCACGGGCGCGGGCGTGCACAAGGCGACCGACCCCGCGGACGGCGAGGTCTATGTGTGGACGAGCTTCGAACCGGACGAGGCCCGTTTCGTCTGGGCGTGCTTCGACCAGCCCGATCTGAAGGCCCCGCACGCCTTCACCGTCACGGCCCCGACGGCATGGACCGTCACCAGCAACGCGCAGGATCCGCGCGTCGAGGAGCTGGCCGGCGCCCGCCGCTGGACGTTCCCGGACACCCCGCCCCTGTCCGTGTACAACACGGTCGTCAATGCGGGACCGTTCCACGAGGTCCGCCGCGAGGCCGACGGCTACGACCTCGGCCTCTACGCCCGTCGCTCCCTCGCCGCGGTCCTCGACCGCGACGCCGACGAGATCTTCACCCTCACCCGTCAGGGCCTCGCCTTCTTCGGCGAGGCCTTCGCCATGCCGTTCCCGCAAGCCAAGTACGACCAGGTGTTCATGCCGGAGTTCGGCGGAGCGATGGAGAACTACGGCTGTGTGACCTGGTCGGACGGCTTCCTGCGGCGGGCCACGCCGACGCCCGCCGAGAGCGAGCTGCTGGCGAAGGTGCTGCTGCACGAGATGGCACACATGTGGTTCGGCAACATCGTCACCATGCGCTGGTGGGACGACCTGTGGCTCAACGAGGCGTTCGCGGAGTTCGCCTGCCACTGGGCCGCCGAGCGCGCCACCCGGTACACCGACGCCTGGGCGGGCCATCTGGCGGGCGACAAGCTGAGGGCGTACCTCTCCGACCAGGGGCCCGTGTCGCATCCGATCCATCAGCCCATCCACGACGTCGCCCAGGCCGCCTCGATCTTCGACAACATCACCTATCCCAAGGGCGCGTCCGTTCTGCAGCAGCTCATGACGTATGTCGGCGAGGAGCGTTTCAGGGCCGGCATGACGTCCTACTTCGCCCGCCACGCGTGGGGCAGCGCCACGCTCCAGGACCTCATCGACGCGCTGTCCGAGGCGAGCGGGCGCGACCTGGACACGTGGCGCACGGCGTGGCTCGGCACGGCGGGCCCGGACCGTTTCACCGTGGAACGCGACGGCGACACCGTGACGCTGGAGGCCGCCGGCGCACCGCGTCCGCAGGTGCTGGCCGTGGGCGCGTATCGCAGGAACGGCGAAGCCCTCGAACGCGCGGCGCTGGTACGCGTGGAGGTGACACAGGCCCGCACGGCGCTCACCGGTCTGCCGCCCGAAGCGGACACCGACCTCCTGCTGATCAACGACGACGATCTGACCTTCGCCACCACCCGCCCGGACCCCGCGACGAGGGACGCCCTGTTCCGCTCCGCGGCGCAGCTGCCCACGGCCATCTCCCGGGGTGCGGCCGTGGCGACCGTGTGGGACATGCTCACCACCGGCGAGGCCACGGCGGCGGAAGCCGGACGGTGCATCACCGCCGTCCTCGCGGCCGAGACGTCCGACGCCGTGATCGAGCCCTATCTGACGCTCGCCGCGAACATCGCCGAACTGTGGGCGCCGCACGACGAGCGCGCCGGACTGACGGCGGCGGTGGCTGCGGCCTGTCGGCGCCTCGCGGCGGACTCCGGTCGCCGCCAGGTCGCCCTGCGCGGCCTGGCCCGCACCGCGACGGCCCCGGAGGACCTGGCGTGGCTGCGTGAACAGGCGGGCGACGACGTGGACCTGCGCTGGCGCGCGCTGGTCCGCGAGGCGGAACTGGGCGGGGACGTGTCGGCCGAGGCCGCCGTGCTCCTGGCCGACGACCCGGATCCCGACGCCTGGGTCCGCGCCCTCACCGTGCGGGCCGCCCTGCCGGACCCCGCCGCCAAGGCGGAGGTCTGGCAGAGGGTGGCGGTGGACCGCGCGGTTCCCGTCAACTCGGTCGGCCAGGTGGCGGCGGCGTTCTGGCGCCCCGGCCAGGACGCCCTGTTGGCGCCGTACGCCCAGAGCTACCTGGAATCCGTCCCGCAGCTGCACCGGGGCGGGATGATCCCGGCGATGGTCTACGCAAGCCACCTGTTCCCGCCGCACGCCATCGACGCTGCGTACGTCGAGAAGGCCCAGCAGGCGTCCCACGAGGCGGCCCCGGTGGTCCGCAACACGCTCCTGGAGCGCTCGGACGCGGTGCGGCGGATGCTCCGCTCCCGAACCCGCACGGCCTGACCGCGGGCCGGCCGGTTCGCAGGTGACGGGCTTGCAGGTGATGGGCGCCGTCAGGTGCAGTCGAGGGTCGTGAGGTCCACGGCGTCGGCCATCGCCTGCATGCCCTTGTCGTTGGGGTGGACGTGGTCGCCGCCGTCGAAGAACGGCAGGAGCCGTTGGGGGGTGTAGGGGCTGCGCAGGATGCGGTCGAAGTCGGCGACGGCGTCGAACGCGTCGCTGGTTCTGATGAACGCGTTGACGTCCTGGCGTACGGATTCGGCGGCCGGGTCCCATTCCGGCCAGCCCTCGAAGGGCGCGACGGTCGCCCCGACCACGCACAGGCCCGCGGCGTGCGCGCGGCGGGCGATCTCGCGGTAGCCGGCGATCATGTCCTGGGCGGTCACGCCGGTGTGGGCCTTGATGTCGTTCACGCCCTCGAAGAGGAACACGGTGCGCACGCCCGGGTGGGACAGCACGTCCCGCTGGAGCCGGTTCAGCGCGCTCGGGCCGGCTCCGTCCGCCAGCACCTTGTTGCCGGAGATCCCCGCATTGGCCACGCCCTTGACCGCGGTGTCCGCGCGTTGCAGCCGACGGGCGAGGTAGTCGGGCCAGCGGCGGTTGACGTCGGAGGTGGACTGCCAGCCGTCCGTCAGGGAGTCGCCGAAGGCGACCACCGCGCCCGTCGACGCGGTCGCGCGGACGGAGACGGCGTCGAGGTAGAACCATGAGCCGGTCGTCCCGCTCCAGTGCTCGGCGCTTTCCTCGGCGGTGTGGTCGCCCTGGGTGAGGTACGACGTCTGCATGGCCATCCCGTGGCCGCTCGCCGGGCCTGCCGCGTCCGGCGAGTGCAGGCTGACGACCAGGTCGGTCGCGGCGGGCAGGCGGCCGGGCAGCGCGTCGCTCAGCGCGGCGCCGCCCGCGGGAATCGTGACGGAGTCCGCGCCGCCGAAGCTCAGTCGCCGGTTGCTGCCGCGTACCAGTGCCGCGCCCTGCTGCCGGACGCCGGCGTAGACGCTGTCGAAGGTCACCGGTCGGTCGCCGAAGGCGTTGGTCAGCCGGATCCGCAGATCGCTGCCGCCGACGCTGGTGCGGACGACAAGACGGTAGCCGCGGTCCGCGACGCCCTCCCCGACCCGGTCGGCGGAGGCCGCCCAGGTGACGACGTCGTGCCGGGTGTCCGCCGCGTGGGCGGCCGCTGCCGGCGCGGTGGGGAGCAGAGCGGCGGCAAGCAGGGCGGCGAAGAGGCGGCGCAACCGGGGCCGACGGGCGGTCATCGGGTGAAGCCCTTCAGCGTGACGGTCTCCCCCGGTCGCAGGTCCACCGTCCGGGACGTCTGCGCGTACGCCACCGTCGTGGTCCGGCCGCCGACGCTGCGCAGCCGTACCGAGGTGGGGGCGCCGTTGCGCCATCGCAGGTCGACGACGAAGCCTCCGCGCGCGGGCAGTCCGGTGACGTGCCCGGAGGCGGCCCAGGCGGCGGGGAGGGCCGGCAGGAGTTCGAGGCGCCCGGGGCGTGAGTAGAGGAGCATCTCGGTCATCGCGGCGGGCGTGCCGAAGTTGGCGTCGATCTGGAAGATGCCCCGGCCCTGTTCGACCTCGTAGACGTCGAACAGGTTGAAGGCGGTGCCGTTGCCGCCGCCGGTCGACGGGCGCAGGTTCCTCACGACCAGTTCGTACGCGTTCTCCGCGTTCTTCAGGCGGGCCCAGCACAGGGCGCGCCAGGCGTTCGCCCAGCCGAAGCTGTTCATGCCGCGCGCGGTGAGGAGGGCGGTGGCGCCGTCGAGGGTCTCCTTGGTGGTGGAGCCGTCGGGGCGGATGCGGTCGCCGGGGAAGAGACCGACGAGCGGGGAAAGATGCCGGTGGGTGGTCTCGCCGAGGTTGTCGGGTGACATCCATTCCTCCAGCCAGCCCGTCTTCGGGCTCACCTGCGGCAGGTGGAGCCGCTTGCGCAGGGCCGCGATCCTGTCCGCGTAGGCGGCGTCCTGGTCCAGTTCCCCCGCGGCGGTTTCGTAGTGGCCGAACAGAGCCCACACCAGTTCCTGGGCGTAGGTGATGCCTTGGGCGTCGAGCGGGCCGTGTTCGGGCGACCAGTCGCTGTCGGCGACGAGGACCTCCCGGTCCGTGCCGGGGAGGGTCGTGGGCAGCAGTCGTGCCTCCCAGAACTGGCAGGCGCCCTTCAGCAGGGGGTAGATGCGCTCCAGGTGGGGGCGGGAGCGGGTGAACTCGTAGTGCTCCCACAGGGTGTTGGCGAGCCAGGCGTTGCCCGCGGGGTGCCACCACCAGCCCATGCCGCCGTGCGGGTTGGTGGAGATCGCGACGGTCCAGCCGGCGTTCTCGCCGGTGGAGTTGCGGTAGCGGTTGCGCGGATCGTTGAACAGGGTCCGGGTGAGGGCGGTCCAGGAGGGCAGTTGGGCGAGGCAGTAGTCGGTGAGGGCGTCGAAGCACGGGGACAGGCCTGCGCGGTCGGCCATCCAGTAGTTCATCTGGACGTTGATGTCGGTGTGGTAGTCGGCCATCCAGTCCGGGTCGTTGCCGTCGAGCCACAGCCCCTGCAGGTTGAGGGGGAGGCTGCCGCGTGAGCCGGAGATCATCAGGTAGCGGCCGAACTGGAGGTAGGCGGCCTCGAGTTCGGGGTCCGGTGTCATGTCGTGGGCGCGGGCGCTGAGGCGTTGCCAGGTGTCCAGGGAGCGCTGTTCGGCGGTCGACGTGCCGAGTGAGACGTCCAGTTGGCCGTAGAGGGCACGGTGGTCGACTACATGGGTGTTCAGGAGGGCGGCGACCGAGTGGGCGGCGGCCGAGCGTACCTTCGTACGGGCCAGTTTCTCGGGGTCCAGGGACGGGTCGCGGTAGTGGGTGCGCGCGTCGGGTGCGTAGTCGGTGCCGCCGCTGACGATCACCGTGAGATCGGTGCAGTTCGAGAAGTCGATCCGGGCGCCGTTCACCCGGACCCGGCCGCCGGTGCCCTGGGCCGTGACGGCGGCGCCGTAGCGCAGGCCGTTGGGGAGAGCGGCGCCGAAGGACTCGGCTGCCGTGCGGGGCTCGCCGTGCGTGCCGTCCAGGGTCACGGAGCCCGTGTGGCGGCCGCCGCCGCTCTGGGTGAAGTGCAGGACGAGCACGTCGTCGGGGCGGCTGGCGAAGAGCTGCCGCCGGTAGGTCACTCCGGAGCGGACGTATGTCGTCGTGAGCAGGGCCTGGGCGAGGTCGAGGGTGCGCCGGTAGTCGTGGACGGCGGACAGGTCGTGGCCGGGCAGGTCGACGGTGAGCCGGGCGAGGAGCGTGAACGAGCCGAAGTCGTCGCGGCCGTAGGGGAACTGACCGTCGGCGTCCAGCCGGTCGTTGAGGCCGCCGGTCCACATCGTGGCGTCGGTGATCAGCAGGAGTTCCCGGCCGGGGTCGTTGCTCGCGAGGGCGCCGAGGCGGCCGTTGCCGACGGGCAGCCCCTGCTCGATCATGGAGTGCTCGTCGGCCGGGGCCTGCCACCACAGAACGTGGCGTGAGGCGTCGGCGGGCGGCGGGGTCCGCGTCGGCCGTCGCGGTGCGGCGGAGGCGGTGAAGGCGGGCAGGCCGGCGAGGGCCGCGGCGGTGAGACCCGCGGCGAGGAGGGTGCGTCTGTCGGGGTCTGTCGGGCGGGGGTTCATGGCGGCTCCGGAGGTCTGAGGGGCCCGGGCACACGGCGGGGCCGGGCCCCAGGTGTCGTCAGGAGGACGGGGGCACGTCGATCCGGTCGATGTCCGGCGCGTAGCCCGAACCGCTGTCGAAGGTGATCGTGTTGGCGCCCGCCTTCAGCGTCACCGGCACGTGGACGCTGTCGACGGCGCCCCAGTCGCCGGTGGCGGGGAACTTGTGGCGGGCAGCGCCGCCGCCGTTGGCCGACACATCGGCCGAGCGGGCGTCACCGCTGATGTAGGCGACCTTGATCTGGTAGGTGCCGGGCTTGTCGACGACGATGCCGGTGAAGGTGAGCTTGCCGCCGAGGTAGAGGTTGCCGACCTTGCGACCGCCGGAGCAGGCGGAGCAGTCGGCGGCGGAGGCGTTGCCGGCGAGGACGTTGGCCGGGGCCTCGGCCTCGTGGGCGATCCGTTCGAGGGTGCTGCCGTGCGGGGTGACGGTGAACAGGCGGGAACCGTGGGCGGGCAGCGCCTGGGTGATCCGGTTCTGGTACGTGCCGAGGTTCTCGTGGTTCCACAGGTCGCGGACGGCCGCCTTGCCGGTGAATCCGAGCGTCGCCCAGTCGGCGCTCACCGAGGCCGGGGCGTCCGCCAGGTTGAACAGGGCGACGGTGTAGGCGCCGTCGGGGTTGCGCGCGGCCCAGACCTGCTGGGGGTCGGACGGGGTGATGGGGTGGGCGGGCGGCGCCTCGCCCTGGTTGACGGCGATGACCTCGCGGTTGGTCAGCAGGGACAGGCCGTAGGAGTCCAGGCGGGTGAGGTCGTCGCCGGTGTAGAGGGGGGACTTGGCGATGGCCCACAGGGTGGCGTGGGTCTGCCGCTCGGCCTTGGTCAGGCCGTCCATCTCGCCGTTGCCGACGTCGAGGGAGTCGAGGTCGTTCCAGCCGCCGGGGCCGGCGTGCCGGGTCCAGGCCGGGAGGTCGTCGAAGCGGTCGTCGACGGAGTTCTCCCAGGAGACCAGGGTGTTGCAGTAGCACTCGACGTCGGTGTCGATGCGCCAGCCGTTGGAGTGCTTCTTCCAGTCGGCGGCGTGTGCGATGTCGAGGGACCAGGACACCTCCAGGTGGATCGGGCGTCCGGTGGCGGCGATCGCCTTCTGCCAGGCGGCCACGTCGGCGACGTTGTCGTAGTTCTCGCCGCTCTTGAACGAGCCCGGGCCGACGCCGTCGAGCTTGAGGAAGTCGTAGCCCCAGTCCGCGAACAGCCGGGCCTGGGAGTCGATGTACTTCTGTGCGCAGGGGTCCGAGAAGTCGATCTTGTAGGCGCTGTCCCAGCCGTTGGTGGTGCGCAGGTCGTCGTAGACGACGTCGGCCGTGGTACAGCCGTCGGCGTTCCAGATCGGGGCGTCGCCGCCTGCGTACGCCTCTTTCTCCAGGCCGACCGGCAGGTAGATGCCGGCTTTGAGGCCCTTGGCGTGCACGTGGTCGGCGACAGCCTTCATGCCGCGGGGGAAGCGCTGCGGGTCGGCCTTCTGACGGGCGTACGGGTCGAACGCCGGCTTCCAGGCCTGGTCGCGCCACCAGCCGGCGTCGATGTTGACGTACGTGTAGCCGTACTTCTTCAGCTTCGCGGCCAGGGCGTCGGTCTGCTTCAGGACGTTCGCCTCGGTGAGGTAGCTGTAGTCGCCGTCGGGGTTGAGGCCCGGATACTTCGACGACTGCATGCTCCAGCTCGACCAGCCCATGTAGGGCTTCCCGGCGAGTCCGGGCGCGGTGGTCTCGGCGTGGGCGGCGGGGGCGGGGGCGAGGGTGGCGGGGGCGAGGGTGGCGGTGCCCGCGGCGAGCGCCAGGACGAGTACGGCTCTCAGGGCGCGTGCGGGCAGGACGGAGTGCGAGGGTGACCGCATGGGCCGTACCTCCTGGTGGGGGTGGTGTGGGTGGTGTGGGTGGTGGGGTCAGTTCGGGTCTGTGATGAAGGACTGGATGGCGGTGGCCGCGGCGCCGCGCGCCCATTCCTCGAAGGGCAGGGGGCGGGTCTGCAGGTCGCACTGCGCGGCCGAGCCGAACGCGGCCGCCGCGAAGGCGTTGCGGATCTGTTCGGCGAACAGGTCGTAGGCGGCCAGGCCCTCGCCGGAGATGACCACGCGCTGCGGGCCGAGCAGGTTGGCCACGGTGGCGATGCCGCGGCCGATCGCCTCCCCCGCGCTCGCGTACGCCGCGCGCGCCTCGGCGTCGCCGCCGTGGGCGAGGGCGACGGCCTCGCCGGTGTCGGTGACCTCGATCCCGGTCCGTTCACGGATCCGGGCGCGGATCGCGGGGTCCGCGGCGATCGCCTCGACGCAGCCGCGGTTGCCGCAGTGACACAGCGGACCGTTCGGATCGACGGTGACATGGCCGATCTCGCCGGCCACGCCGTGCGCCCCGGCGACCACCCGGCCGTGCACGACGAGGCCGCAGCCGACGCCGGCGCCGACGGTGACCACGGCGAAGTCCGACAGGCCCACTCCGGCGCCGAACCACTGCTCGGCGACGGTGAGCGCCCGTACGTCGTTGTCGACGGTGACCGGCAAGCCCGTGACGGTCGAGGCGAGTTCGGCGAGCGGAACGTCGCGCCACTCCAGGAACGGCGAGTAGCGCACCACGCCCTCGGCGCGGTCCACGTCGCCGGCGGTCGCGATGCCGAGACCCATGACGGTCACCCCGTATCCGTCCGCCTCGGTCAGCAGCTCCCTCACGAGCTCCGCGGTCGACGCCAGGACCGCTTGGGGGGCACGGTCGGTCAGCGGTACGTGCCGGGCGAGCAGGATCCGGCAGCACAGGTCCGTGAGCACCCCGATGATCTCGCCGCCGGTGAGTTTGAGCCCCAGGAACAGTGCGCGGCCGCCCTCGACCCGCACCAGGTTCGCGGGCCGCCCGAGCACCGGGCGGGCCTCCGTGTCGGCGTCCTCCACCAGATAGCCCGACTCGATCAGGGGCCGGACCGCCTTCGTGACGGCCGCCGCGGACAGACCGGCCCGCCGGGCCAACTCCAGTCGGGTGAGCGGGCCCTGGGAGAGGACGGTGGTGAAGATCTGCGAAGCGGCCGGCGTTCCGGCGGGGAACCTCTCGGCCGGATGCGCGGACGAGGGCGAGGACGGCGAGGACATGGCCGGGAACCTAGAGGCCTTATTTTCCACTGTCAATGAAAGAAGCAGGAATTGCCTGAAGACCGGCTGTGAGCCCTGGCCCCCTTCCGATTGCTCTCACGTCATGGGACATTGACGCAGAATCAGAGACGGTGGCGCCCGGGCTCATGCGGCGCGTCTTCTCGCCTCCGTCGCCCGTACCGGGACGGCCGTGGGGCGGGCGGCTGCGGCCGGAGTGCGGGCGAGGCGGGCCCGGTAGGTCGTCTTCGTCGGGTCTTTGACGGGCTCGCCGAGCGTGATCCGTCCCGCCGCGTACAGCTCGTCGCACTCGGCGGTCGACAGGGCGACGTAGCAGCCTCCCCGTCCGCCGTCGGCGTCCAACGGCCGCCAGTAGCCGTACACGCGGCGTCCGCCGGCGTACTCGGTCACGAACACGGGCGTGCGCGGATCGGAGACGATGCGCAGAACGTCGCGGACGTGCGGCCGGGCGGCGGTGGACGGCATCATGAAAAACCTTTCCTGGGCGGGGACATGAGACCGCCTACCCCGCGAAGCGGAAGTTGATCTCACGTGGGGCATCCTTCATCACACCACTGACAACGGGCTGCTCCCGGCCCCGGTCCACCTGCGGTCCACCTGCGGCGACGGCCCGATTCCAGGGCGGCGACGCACGAGTACGGCCAGCCGGGGCCCACGCTATCCAGTGCAACCGGGTTGAAGAACGAGCTGAGCGCCGGCCGGTGATCGCCCTGCCTCACGGGCCCACTTCTCGACGACGGGCACGCAGGCCTCGGCGAAGTGGTCGTAGTCCTCGGGGGTGTTGTAGACGTGGGCGGACAGCCGGAGATAGCCGAGCCCGTCGAAGCTGGTGAACGCGGCTTCCACGCCCAGCTCGGCGGTCGCGCGGTCGCGCAGGGCGTCCGCCGCGATCCGGCTCGTGCCCAGTCCCTCGGGCAGGCGGACCAGGCGCATGCCGGGGACGGGCATCCCGACGTCGACGGGGTCCGCCGGGGTCCCGTTCCGGCCGAAGGCGGCCGCGACGACGTGGGCGCCGTACTGCGCCAGCTCGTCCATGTACCGGCGGGCGGTGTCCCAGCCCCAGGTGTCGTCGATGAAGTCCAGCGCTGCCGGCGCGGCCAGGCAGCCCGTGGCGTCGAGCGTGCCCTGATGGTCGAAGCGGTCCGGGAAGGGTTCGGCGGCGCCCCAGGAGTCGATCAGCGGGTGCAGGTCGCCGCGCAGCGGGCCGCGGGCGACGAGCGCCGCCGTGCCGCGCGGGGCGCACCCCCACTTGTGGAGGTTGCCGACCCAGGCGTCGCAGACCAGACCGTCCAGCGGCGCGGCGAGCAGTCCGGGGGCGTGCGCGCCGTCGACGAGCAGGGTGACCCCGCGCCGTGCGGCTTCTGCGCCGACGCGTTCGACCGGCATCAGCCGTGCCGTCGCGGAGGTGATCTGGTCCAGGACGATGAGGGCGACGTCGTCGTCCACTTCCGCCATCACCGCCTGGTACGCCTGCTCGGCGTCGGCCGCCAGGGGGACCCGGGCGGTGCGCACGCTCCTCCCCCAGCGGTCTGCCAGCCGTTGTGCTCCCAGGGTGACGGCGCCGTAGCCGTGGTCGGTGACCACGATGTCCCCGCCGGGGCGGCCGGCCAGGGCGGCGAAGACGACGCTGGCCCCGGCACTGGCGTTCGGCACGACGGCCAGGTCCGTGACGTCGGTCTGCAGGTGACCGGCGAGGGCGGCGCGGGTGGCGGCGACCCGGCCGGGCAGCGACGGGAACCACACGACCGGGGCGCGTTCCATCTCGGCCCGCAGTGCGTTCTGCCGCTCCTGCGCCGCTCGCGGGACGGCGCCGAACGAGCCGTGGTTGAGATGCCGCAGCCGGGGGTCGAGCGTCCAGGCCGCCATCGCGGGCCGCCCGTCGGGCAGCGTCAACGGCCGGGGGACGGTGCCGACTTCGCCCTCGTTCATGGGACTCCGCGTGCTCAGGAGAAGAACGACCGCTGCGCGGGCAGGCCGGGGGTGAAGGAGGACGGGGCGCTCATGACCCGGTCCAGGTCTCTCTTGATGCGTTCGGCCTCGCCACGCACCTGGGCGGGCACGTCACCGCGTTCGGTGACGAGGCGATGGTAGATCGGAGTGTCGTCGAAGACGGGGATCACCGGGGCGCTCTGCTTTCATGGACGGTCGCTTCCGAGGCGTCGCCCGACGGCCGGAACAGCAGAACCGTTGACGGCGACAACGTCGTATTGTCCCCCATGAGTTCGGCGCGGTTGACCAGGGGACCCCGCTGACGCGCGAACGGTGACCGTGGACCGGCGATTCCCGTGCGTGTCGGGCCGTCGTATGCGAGCGCCGGCGTGGACTGCGTCGGCGCTCCTCTGCGTGAGCACCGGACCCGCGCGACACTGAAGCTGCGGATGATCCTCGGGGGCGCGCGGAGAGGAGCGCTGATGGTCAGGCGGCCGTCCCTCGCCGAATCCGTCGGGGCCGGCCGGCGTGCGGCGCGGGTCACGGTCGCCGCGGCGGCCGGGTTCTATCCGGCGGCGTACCTGCTGGACCAGTCGGTGACCGCGCTGTACGCCCTGTTCACACCGATCGCGTTCGGCGTCCTCTCACCGCTGCCGAGATCCGGGCGCCGGCGCGCCCTGACGGTGCTGTGCGCGCTGCCGGCCGCCGCGGTCCTGACCACTGTCGGCACCGTCCTCGCCGTGGAGACCTGGTCGGCCGTGGTCGGCACGCTGCTGGTCGGATTCGTGCTGGCCTTCGGCGCGGTGTGCGGCCCGCGGGCGGCCGGCGCCGCCCCGGGGCTGCAGTTGTTCTACATCCTCGCCTGCTTCCCGCCCTTCGCTCCGCAGAGCCTGCCGCAGCGGTTGACCGGGGTCGCCGTCGGCGGGGCGCTGCTCGTCCTGTGCGAGCTGGTGGTGCTCGCGGATCAGCCGGACCCGTCGTACCGGGACCGGATCGCCGAGGCTCTCGATCTCGCGGC
This sequence comes from Streptomyces sp. NPDC051677, assembly GCF_044453465.1. Lineage (NCBI taxonomy): Bacteria > Bacillati > Actinomycetota > Actinomycetes > Kitasatosporales > Streptomycetaceae > Streptomyces > Streptomyces sp. NPDC051677. The sequence continues at coordinate 136,118 of NZ_JBITCT010000012.1, read as the reverse complement.
CCGGTCCGCCCGCTCCCTGATCCGTACCGGGGCCCCGGAGCCCGGCCTGGCCGGGCGGCTGAGGGCGGCCGGCCGGGGTCTGCGTCTCTCGCACCAGCCGGCCGGCGCCCGACCGACCGGAGCGGGCCGGACGGACCGGGCGCTGGCCCAGGCGGGTTCCGCCACCCGGCGCCTCGTCGAGCAGCTGGCAGCTCTCACGGAGATGCCTCCCGCGCCCGCGGACCTGGCCTCGCAGGACCTGTTGCGCGGCATCGCGGCGGCGTGCGCGGAGACGGCCGGCGCGCTGCGCCGGACCCGCCGGGCGGCGGGGCCCGAGCTGATCGAGGAGATGATCGCCCAGTTCCAGGCCGGGCGCGACGCCACTGCGGCCGGGCGCACGCCCATGCCGCACCAGGTGCTGCTGCGGCAGTCGACGGTGCTGACGGTCGCGGTCTCGGCGGTGACGGTGCGCACGGCCGTCGCCCTGGCGTTCGGCGGCCGACGGCCGGTGCACGGCCTGCCCCGGGAGCAGTTCTGGTACGCCCGGACCCCGACGCTCCGGCTCTTCGCCATCCGCCTCGCGGGCAATCTCACGCCTCGCTCGGTCGTCTTCCAGAACGCGATGCGTTGCGCCCTCGGTCTGGCACTCGCCCGCCTGGTGGCGGGCTCGCTGGACCTGTCGCACGGCTTCTGGGTGCTGCTGGCGGTGCTGACCCTGGGGCGTACCACGGCGGGCGCCACCTGGTCCGCCGTCCGCGCGGCCGCCGTGGGCACCCTGGCCGGTGCGTTCGCCGCCGGGCTGCTCCTCATCGGAGCGGGCGGCGCCACCGTGGTGTACGCGTCCCTGCTGGTACCGGTGATGCTGCTCGCCTTCACCGTGGGGCCGTTGGAGGGGCCGGCCTGGGCGCAAGGGCTGTTCACCCTGGTCGTGTCCATGGCGTTCGCGCAGATCGCCCCCGTGACCTGGCGGCTGGCGGAGATGCGGGTCGTCGACGTGTTCACCGGGAGCGCGGTCGGGTTGCTGTGCGGCGTTCTCGCCTGGCCTTCCGGGGCCCGCGCCGAGACGCGGCGCAGTATGGCGGCCCTGCTGCGGGCGGCGGCGCCCGTGGTGCGGGCCACCACCAGCGTCGCCGCGTCCGGCGTCGAGCACACGGACGGCGCCGAAGACGCCGAGCAGGCGCTCCGGCTGACCCGGCACCGGCTTCGGATCGCGGAGGGCGCGTACGCGCAGTACCGCACGGAGCCGTCCGGCCCGGCGCCGGAGGCCGAACCCGACTACCTGGCCGTCCTCAACTTCGCCTCCCGGGTGCTGGTCGGCGCCCACTGGCTGCCCCGGACGGCCCGGACGCACGAGCTGCCTCCCGAGGCGCTGCGCTGGGTCCGCGACATCACCGAAGAAGTGGCGGCGGCCACGGTCCGTGCGGCCGGCTTCCCGCCGGGCGGCGTCCGTGCCGGGGTGACTCCGCTGCCGTCCCTCGCGTCGCGGTCCGCGCCACGGGTCCTGCCGCTCCTGGCCGACATGGAGGTGTGGCTCACCGCGCTGGCGGCAGACCTGCGCACCGGCACCAGCACCGGCACCGGCCACCGGACGACCCGGCCGGCCCCGGCTTGAGCAGCGGGGCCGGCCGGGGTCGGATCAGCGGGCGAGGAGTTCGAGGGTGTCGACCACGCGGTGGGAGAAGCCCCACTCGTTGTCGTACCAGGCGACGACCTTGACGCGGCGGCCGTCGACGCGGGTGAGCTCCGAGTCGAAGATCGACGAGGCCGGGTTGCCGACGATGTCGGACGACACCAGCGCGTCCTCGGAGTACTCCAGGATCCCGGCCAGCGAGCCCTCGGCGGCCGTGCGGTAGGCCGCCAGGACCTCCTCGCGGGTCACGTCACGCGCGACGCTCGTGTTGAGCTCGACGATCGAGCCCACCGGGATCGGCACCCGCAGCGAGTCGCCCGACAGCTTGCCGTCGAGGTTGGGCAGCACCCGGCCGATCGCCTTGGCCGCGCCGGTCGTGGTCGGCGCGATGTTGACGGCCGCGGCACGGGCCCGGCGGGCGTCGCGGTGCGGCCCGTCCTGCAGGTTCTGCTCCTGCGTGTAGGCGTGCACCGTGGTCATGAACCCGTGCTCGATGCCGGCCAGGTCGTCCAGGACGGCCGCCAGCGGGGCCAGCGCGTTGGTCGTGCACGAGGCGTTGGAGACGATCGTGTGCAGCTCGGGGTCGTAGGCATCGGTGTTGACGCCGTAGGCCAGGGTGACGTCGGCGCCGTCGGAGGGCGCGCTGACCAGCACCTTGCGCGCCCCGGCGTCGAGGTGGGCGCGGGCGGCCTTTGCGGAGGTGAAGCGGCCCGTGGCCTCCAGCACGAGGTTGACGCCGAGTTCGGCCCACGGCAGCTGCCCCGGTTCGCGCTCGGCGAGGACCTTGATGCGCCGGCCGTCCACGACGAGGGTGTCGCCGTCGACGGTGACCGGACGGCCCAGCCGGCCGGCCGTCGAGTCGAAGGCGAGCAGTCGCGCGAGCGCCGCGGGCTCCGTGAGGTCGTTGACGGCGACGATCTCCAGGGCGCTGTCGCGCTCCAGGAGGGCACGCAGCACATTGCGTCCGATACGACCGAAACCGTTGATGGCGATACGAGTCATGAATGGTGTCCCTTCGGTTCGGCACCAGCCTCGCGCGCGAGGGCCCGCCCACGACCGGGGCGTGAGCGCCAGGGTTCGCAAGGATCTCGCCAGGCGAAGCAGCCGGCCCGGTGCGCTTCCGGCTACTCGCCTCGGGTGAAGGTGCTCCGGTACTCGCTCGGCGTGGTGCCGAGGATCTGCTGGAAGTGCGCCCGCAGGTTCGCCCCCGTGCCGAGGCCGACGTCGTTCGCGATCTGCTCGACGCTGCGCTCGGAGCGTTCCAGCAGCTCGCGGGCCATGTCGATGCGGGCGCGCATCACCCACTGCATCGGCGTGTATCCGGTGTCCTCGACGAAGCGCCGCGAGAAGGTGCGCTCCGAGACCGCCGCGTGCCGGGCCAGCGTCTCCAGTGTGAGGGGTTCGCCGAGCCGGTGCAGCGCCCACTCGCGGGTGGCGGCGAACCGTTCGCCCAGCGGTTCGGGCACGCTGCGCGGCACGTACTGCGCCTGGCCGCCGCTGCGGTAGGGGGCGGCGACCAGGCGGCGGGCCGCATGGTTGGAGGCGGCCACCCCGAGGTCGCGGCGCAGGATGTGCAGACACAGGTCGATGCCGGAGGCGGCGCCGGCCGATGTCAGCACACTGCCCTCGTCGACGAACAGGACGTTCTCGTCGACCTTCACCTGCGGGTGCTTCGCCGCCAGCGCCCGCGTGTAGTGCCAGTGCGTCGTGGCCCGTCGGCCGTCGAGCAAGCCGGTGGCGGCGAGCGCGAAGGCCCCCGTCGAGATGGCGGCCAGCCGCGCGCCCCGGGCGTGGGCGGCGAGCAGCGCGCCGACGACGGCCTGCGGCGGGTCGTCGCGATCGGGCAGCCGATAGCCGGGGATGAAGACGACGTCGGCCCAGTCGAGCGCGTCCAGACCGTGGGCCACGTGGTACGACAGGCCGTCTCCGCCCGTCACCAGGCCGGGCGCCGCGCCGCACACCCGCACCTCGTAGGGCATGCTCGCGCGGGTCGTGAACACCTGCGCGGGGATGCCGACATCGAGGGGTTTGGCGCCGGCCAGCACCAGGACGGCGACGCGTTGGAGGCGGGAGGACGACATCCGGAACAGGGTACGGGGGTGCGAACCGCGACCGACACACCGTCCCGCACGGGCAAGGGCACGGACATCGGTATGGGCACCGGTATGGGCACGGACATCGACACAGCCATTGGTATGGACCTGACACCCTGGGCGGGCTAGGCTCTGCCGCGCCACACCTGAGAGCGCTCTCACCCATCCGCTGTTCCACCCCCACGCACTGGAACGTCGAAGGGCAACTCCCATGAGACGCACAAGGCTCAAGCACGTCTGCCTGGCCGCATTACTGACGCTCGCCGGCCTCGGCGGCGCGGGCACGCTCCCCGCCGCGGCGAGCGGCAGCGAGGCCACAGCCACCCCCGCTTCCGCTGCACGTACCGCCCCCGCCGCCGCGCTGCTCGACGCCATGCAGCAGGACTTCGGACTGACCGAGGAACAGGCCGCCGCACGGCTGGACGCCGAGCGGGCCGCCACCGCACTCGAACCGAAGGCCCGCCGCACGGCGGGCGCCGCGTACGCGGGGTCCTGGTTCGAGGCCGCCGACGGTCGTCTGACGGTCGCCGTCACCTCGCAGGCCTCGCAGTCGACCCGCGCGACGCTGCGCGCCGAGGGGGCCGGTGTCCGCGTCGTCGAGCACAGCGCACGGGCCCTGGACACGGCGAAGTCACGCATCGACCGGCTCTTTGCCCCCTCCGGGGTGGGGAGTTGGCACGTCGACCCGGTGGCGAACGCCGTCGTGGTCACCGTCGTCGGCGACAGGCGCTCCGACGACGATGTCCAGCGGTTCCTGGCGCAGGCCCGCACCGCCGGTCCCGTCACCGTCGAGACGGTCCCCTCGGCCCCGCGCACGTTCGCGGCGGGCACGGTGGGAGGCGACCCCTACTACACGGGCAACGTGCGCTGTTCCATCGGCTTCTCGGTGTACGGCGGGTTCGTCACCGCCGGCCACTGCGGCCGGGCCGGCGCGGGCGTCTCGGGCTGGGACGGCTCCTATGTCGGCGCCTTCCAGGGCTCCTCGTTCCCCGACAACGACTACGCCTGGGTGAGCGTGGGCAGCGGCTGGTGGACCGTTCCGGTCGTGCTCGGCTGGGGCACGGTCTCCGACCAGCTGGTGCGCGGCTCGGCCGAGGCCCCCGTGGGCGCCTCCGTCTGCCGGTCCGGGTCGACCACGCACTGGCACTGCGGGACCGTGCTGGCGACGAACGAGACGGTCAACTACAGCGAGGGCGCGGTGCACCAGATGACGAAGACGAACGTCTGCGCCGAAGGGGGCGACTCCGGCGGCTCGTTCATCAGCGGCGACCAGGCGCAGGGCGTCACCTCCGGCGGCTGGGGCAACTGCTCCTCCGGCGGCGAGACCTGGTTCCAGCCGGTGAACGAGATCCTCAACCGCTACGGGCTCACCCTGCACACGTACTGAGCGTCTTCCCTCGCGTGAGGGTGGCCCTCTGTCAGGGAGGGCCACCCTCGCCTTCGTCGGCGCCGCGGGGACGTCCAGTGAGGAGAGACGGAGACGGTCGATTCGGGAACGCGACCGGACGGCACGTGCACGCCGTCGCCGAACACGTTGGCTCCCGGCTCTGGCCCCCGCGACCAACCCGGCGGTATACAAGCTCAGTTGAACGGAACGACGACCGACGGAACGACGGCCGGACGGGACGGCGTCATCGGTGGGCGTGGGCTTCAAGGGGGAGGAACGCGATGCAGCGCGACATACGCACGGGGAGACAGGCCGGTCGTCGCCGAAAGAAGGTCACTTTCCTGGCCGCGCTGGGGGGTTGTGCCCTGGTCGCCGCCTCGACCGCGCCCGCCGCGGCACACGGCGGCGGAAGCGGCGGAAGCCGGTACGTGGCGCTCGGCGACTCCTACACCTCCGGCCCCTTCATCCCTCGGCAGGTCGACGCCAACTGCGCCCGCTCGGACCACAACTACCCGTCGCTCGTGGCCGGACAACTGCGGGCGAGCCTGTTCAAGGACGTCAGCTGCGGCGGTGCGACGACCGAGAACATGTGGAAGCCGCAGGGGACCAACGGCCCCCAGCTCGACGCGCTGAGCCGGAACAGCAGCCTCGTGACCGTCCAGATCGGCGGCAACGACTTCGGCTTCGGCTCCATCATCGGCACCTGCGCCCGACTGGCCCCGCAGGATCCGATCGGCAATCCGTGCCAGCGCCACTACGGCGCCTCGGGCGTCGACCAGCTCACGATCGAGATCGCCAGGACCGCGCCCAAGGTCGCACGGGTGCTCGAAGCCGTACACGACAGGGCCCCCCGCGCCCGGGTCCTCTTCGTCGGCTACCCCGACCTCCTGCCCGACGACGGCAGCGGCTGTGCGCCTTCCGTGCCGTTCGCGACACGGGACTTTCCCTACCTCCGGGACACCGCCAAGCGCCTCAACCTGATGCTGCGTCTGGTGGCCCGCTGGAACCACGCCGAGTACGTCGACACCTACGGTCCGACCATCGGCCACGACATGTGCAAGCCCCCGGCCGAACGGTGGATCGAGCCGTTGCAGCCCGCCTCGCAGGCCGCTCCGGCCCACCCCAACGCCAAGGGCGAGGAAGCGATGGCACGTGCGGTGCTGGCGCGTCTGACGCCCGGTCGGCACGGCCGCTGACCCCGGCCTCCTCGGCAGGTGGGCCTTCGGACGGGCGACCGTGCACCTGGAGGTGCCCGTTCGGTCCTTCCCCGGTCGGCCCCCGCCTCGGTAGAGAAGGAGGACCGAGGAAAGGTCCGCCATGCGTGCGAAGGAACAGCCCGAGAAGGACGTCGGCCCACGGCGCGTGCCGAACCCGCCGGGACAGGCAGCCGCGGTGGTGCAGCCCGCCGCCGCACCCATGTCCCCGGCGGCGCTCGCGTCCTTGCAACGCACCGCCGGGAACGCGGTGGCGGCACGGATGGTCGAGGAGCGACGGGGCGACGCCGGCGCGGACGCCGGGCACGAGCAGGCTGTGCAACGGTCCGCGGTGCACGACGTGCTGCGCTCGGCCGGCCGGCCGCTGGACGAGCCGCTGCGCGCCGAGATGGAAGCGCGGCTGGGCAGCGACTTCTCCGACGTACGCCTGCACACCGGTGCCGCCGCGCAGCGTTCCGCGGCCTCGGTGGGCGCCCGCGCCTTCACCTCCGGCAACCATGTGGTCATCGGCGACGGCGGGAGCGACAAGCACACCCTGGCGCATGAGCTGACCCATGTCATCCAACAGCGGCAGGGCCCGGTCGCGGGGACGGACGACGGCACTGGGTTGAGCATCTCGGACCCGTCGGACCGCTTCGAGCGCGAGGCGGAGGCCCGTGCGACCGAAGTCATGCGCGCGGAAGTCGCGGACACCGCGCACACTCCTGCCTCCGCGCCTGCCTCCGCGCCGGGAGGAGCCGCGGGCGGGACGCCGTTCGCGCCGGTCCAGCGCATGCGGTCGGCCACCCAGGCGCATCTCAATCTCCCTTTCCACAACGCCGAGTTGGAGGAGACGGGGCAGCACCGGATGGGCGTGCACGGCCGTTTCCTCACGCCCACGCCCGAACTGACGGAGGAACAGCAGCAGGACGGGCGGCCGCGCCGGAAGATCACCCAGGATCAGGCGAAGCAGTACAAGCGGATACAGCAGGACGTGATCGCGAAGGAGGAGGAACACGGTGGCGACCACTACCCGTTCTTCCACGCCCAGGACCCCCGCATCCGGGTGGCCCAGGACGTCTACAAGCGGGTCTACTCCCGTCATCACCGCGAGGAAGTGCCGGACGACTTCCACTTCCTGAGGTACCCGGGGCCGAAGGACACCGACTATTCGCAGTACGAGAACATCTCGCAGTTCTTCGACGCGGACATGAAACAGAACGGGTTGATCGACGACAACATCACCCCCACCAAGTCCAACATCATTTCTGCCAACCTGTCCCTGCACGGCGGCCTGAACCACCCGGGCGAGGAAACCTTCCACTACTTCCAGATCGGCAAGGGGCAGACCGAAATCCCCGTGGCAGCGTTCATCAAGGACTTCCTGACCAAGTTCGGCCTGGACACCGGCGGAGTGGAGGAACTCTACGAAGAGGCCGAGAAACTCAACGACACGGCGGAAGGCAGCCTCTTCCAGATCCTCGTGCCCAAGAACCTGGCCGACGACGTGGCCTACCTCGCCCATCCGCACGGTCTGCCGCATGACGACGACCTGCTCGACGACCTCCACACACTGGGCCCCATCCGCTACAACAAGCCTACGGCCGCCTCACTGGAGCAGCCCGAGAGCGAGAGGTCCAGGCTTCCCGTCGCCAATGAGCGCGAGAAGATGAACGACGAGATCACCAGAAACCTCGACGCCGTCCGCGCGGTGTGGAACACCGACGTCCAGGAACCGTCACCGGTTCCGGGCAGCGGCGTCCTCCCGCCCGGCCCCGGCATCACCGCGGAACAGGTGAAGGCCGCTCGTCCGCACCTCGATGCGCGTGCGGAGCAGCAACAGCAGTGGCATCTCAAGCAGCAGGCCACCGCCCTCCACAACAGAACGCTTGAACGGTTCCACCAGGGCGCCTACGCACCGACCACTCACCTCGACGACTATGTCAACCATCCGGAGAAGCTGAGCCACCCGGAACTCGCGCGGCAGCGCGAGCTCGTCGAAAAGAACCCCGACCATTTCCAGGGGCAGGGAAAGAAGAGCCGCCACGAGATGATGCGGGTGGCGAACCGGCAGAACTTCATGCAGGCCCGCGTGCTCCTGTCGAAGAACTTCATGCTGAACCCCAAGAGCGGCATCAAGATCGTCCGGCACACCACCATGGACCCGGAGAACGCCAGGAAATACGAGACGCTTCTCGACAAGTACGTCGAGAAACTCTTCGCCGAGCAGGCCTCCAAGCAGTAGCCAGGGGGAACCGGACGAGGAGGTCGTACGGCCGGCCGGTTCCCCAGGCCCAGGCCCAGGCCTGGGCCTGGGCCTGGGCCTGGGCCAAGGCGTGGTACCACTGGTACCGTGGGCGGCATGTCGGAGCCCAAAGCGATGAATCTGCGTTTCCCGGACCCTGAGCAGCGGGCCGCCATTGCCGCCGCCGCGAAGCAGGAGGGGGTCAGTCTGCAGGAGTACATCCTCTCGGCCGCCTACGCCCGTGCGACCGCCGTCGAAGCGCGGTTCCTGGAGGGCTTCAAGGAGTCCATGGCCCACAGCGGTGCGGCGTTCGCGGCCGAAGCGGGCGCCGCGGCCCCCCGCGCAGAGGAGCGTGCGGCCGAGCGGGAAGCGCGGCGGGAGCTCGAGCAGCAGGAGCGAGGGCACGCGGCGTGACCCAGCAGGAACACCCGCTGGACGTCACGTTTCTGCTGCACGCCGCCGAGCTGCTCGACGGTGATCCGCAGGTCGACGACTACGGGCCGCTGTACGCCGCGGTCGCGCGGGTCACCGCCCGGGCGCTGGACCACGACATCTACGGCTCGCTGCACCTCAAGGCCGGCGCCCTGCTGCAGACCCTGGCGAAGCTGCCGTGCCTGGAGCACTCGAACGAAGCCTTCGCCTGGCACGCCACCGAGGCCTACCTGATCCTCAACGCGCGCAGCCTCGACTACCCGCCCAAGGCGGCCGTCGCGCTCGTGCGCGACGCCGCATCCGGAGCTCTCGGCGTCGCCCGGATCGCCCGCCAACTGCGGGACTGGTCCGTCGCCTGATCCCTCACGGAGCGACCCGCCGCGGGCACGTGGGGCCTCGCCCGGGTCGCGGGCGGAGGGTTACTGTCGCCGGCATGGACCGTGAGCACCGAGGATGGCTCCCCTGTCTGCTCGCCGGAGCCGTGTTCGCCGTGTGCATGGCGGGCACCACGCTGCCGACCCCTCTGTACGGCCTCTACCAGGACAAGTTCGGCTTCTCCGAACTGACGGTCACCGTGGTGTACGCGGTGTACGCCTTCGGTGTGATCGGCGTGCTGCTGGTGGCGGGCAACGCCTCGGACACCGTGGGCAGACGACCGGTGCTGCTGTGGGGCCTGGGATGCGCGGCGGCCAGCGCCGTCTGCTTCCTGGGCGCCACCGGGCTGGGCTGGCTGTACGCGGGACGGCTGCTGTCGGGACTGTCCGCCGGTCTGTTCACCGGAGCCGCCACGGCCTACGTGATGGACCTGGCTCCGGCCGGCGGCGCCTCCCGGGCCACGTTCGTGGCGACGGCCGCCAACATGGGCGGCCTGGGCTGCGGACCGCTGCTCGCCGGGGTCCTCGCGCAGTACGCGGCCTGGCCGCTGTACCTGCCGTTCGCCGTGCACCTCGCCCTGGTCGCCTGCTCGGCCGCGGTCGTGGCAGGGCTTCCGGAGACCGTGCGGGACCGGAGGCCGCCGAGCACCGTACGGCCCCAGCGGCCCGCCCTGCCCCCACAGGTGCGGGCGGTGTTCGGGCCGGCGGCGATCGCGTCGTTCGTGGGGTTCGCGCTGTTCGGGGTGTTCACCTCCGTCAGCCCCGCCTTCCTCGCGCGCTCCCTCGACGTGAGCAACCACGCCGTGAGCGGTCTGATCGTCGCGTTGGCCTTCTTCGCCTCGACCGCCGGGCAGTTGGCCGTGGGCCGGGTCGGGGTCGGACGATCGTTGCCTCTGGGGTGCGCCGCGCTCCTGGCCGGGCTGGCGCTGCTCGCGGGCGCGCTGCAATGGGAGGTGCTGTCGCTGGTGGTGCTGAGCGCGCTCGTCGGCGGGGCCGGGCAGGGGCTCGCCTTCCGCGGTGCGCTGTCGGCGGTGGCCGAGGCGTCTCCCGCGGACCGGCGCGCTGCGGTGATCTCGACGCTCTTCGTGGTGGCCTACGCGGGCATCTCGGCGCCGGTGATCGGTGTGGGCGTCCTGACGGGCCCGATCGGCCTGGAGGGTGCGGGGCTGGTGTTCATCGCGTGCATGGCCGTCCTCGTCTCGTCCGCGGCCGCCTATCTGCTCCGGCGGCCGGTGCCGGCGAGGACCTGACACATCTGGAGACCCGGCCGCCACACGCTTGGCTGCGGCCGTACGAGTGGGGGTCGATCCGACGGCGAAGCGACACGGGGCCGACCCGCGTTGTGCAGAGCTCATCCGTCTTCACCGGAAAGGTCCTTCCATGCGACGTACCGCCCTCTTCGCCGTCTGTGCCCTGGTCAGCGCGGCGGCCATGGGATTCTTCACCACCAGCGCCCTTCGCAGCCGCTGACTCACGGGGCCGGACGACGTCTCCCCGTCTCCCCTGCCCCTCACGAATGCCCCTCACGAACAACCCCGTCCGGGGCGGCGCCGTGGCCGTCCCGGACGGGCGAGGTGGAGGGGCCCGCTCCTCCCGCGCCGAGTCGGCTCCGCTGGCGCGACGGCGCTGTCAGTGGTCCCGGCTACGGTGGCGTCGTGGACAGAGAACAGCTGGTCGAAGCGCTCACCGGTGGCTGGGAAGACACCCGGGCGGCCCGCGACGCCCTCGTGGAGCGAGGCGCCGAGGTGGTGTTCCCGCTGCTGGAGGTGCTCTGCGACGAGCAGTCGCCCGTCAACTGGGATTCCCCCGGGGAGATGTTGAGCCGCATCGGCGAGCCCGCGCTCGTCCCGCTCGTCGACGCCGTCGCCTCGGCGGCTTCGCCCGAAGTGGAGCGCAGGGCCGGTTGGGCACTGGGGTCCCTTCAGGTCGAGGACATGACGGTCTTCCTGCCCTTGCTGGAGCATCCGCACCCCCGCGTCCGGGTGAGCGCGCTCTCCGCCTTTCAGACCCGGGCGGAGGCAGCGTTGCCGTTCACCGAGCGGCTGTTGCCGTCCCTGGGCGACCCTGTGGAGGAGGTCCGGCGGCGCGCCCTGGCTGTGTTCACGGCCCTGGGCGCCGACGCGGTCGCCACCCTGCGGCGGATACGCCGGGCGCCCGCGCGCGGGCCGTGGCTGCGGGCGGGGGCGTTGGAAGCACTCGCCGCCATCGGCGGGCCGGACGCCCTGGACTGCGAAGACCTGGACGCACTGCGCCGGTTGACGCGGATCAAGCAGCACGCGGAGGCGCCCGAGGGCATGCACGTGTGCGGATCCTGGTATGCGGTGCCGTGCGCCGATCCACAGGCGGTGTGGGACGCCTTCGATCTGGGCGACGCCCAGCCGGTCACCCTGCGCACCGGCGCGGCCGCCTGGAACCACGACCGCCACAACTGGCGCCGGGCCCACGGACACGAAGCCTGTGCCCGGGCGTTCGTCAGCCCGGTGCTGGACGGCTGGACCCTGGTCTTCGGCCAGCCCTCCCAGGACGCCCACCGCATCGAGGAGGCCGACGATGCCTGTCGCGACGAGGTCATGGCGGGTGTGGTGCGCGAGCGGTGTGCCGAACTCAGCGACCGGTTCGGGGCGGCCCAGTGGTACGGGATGAGCTGCGGGGACGGCTGGACCGCCTGGTGCATCGCCGAGGGCGGTGAAGTGCTGCGCTTCTACGATGCGTTCAGCGCCGAAGAAGTCGGCGACGAAGAAGGAGACCGGCAACCGGGACACCCCGCCGAAGCCGGGTACCTGCTGCCGCATCAGAGAGGCTCCTTCCCCGACGACCTCTTCGACGGGGTGGACCCTTCGGACGTCGAAGCGCTCGGCGCCAGATACCGCCAGGTGAAAGAGGAACTCGGCATCCCCGACACCTGTTACGCCGTCGACGTCGCCGCCCGGCTGTCGGTCGATCCCGGCTCCCTCGGCCCCGGGACGGCAGTCGCCGGGCACGGCGTACTCGCTCTCACCGCATGCGGCCGGGAACACGGCCACCCGGCCGGCGCACTGCCGATCTGACGCAGAGGCCAAGGACCTCCAGCGTGATCGAGGCGAGCGGGGTGACCCCAGCGCGACCGGGGTCACCCGCGCGCCCGCTCGTCACTCCGGCTGAGTCACCGTCAGCGCCCATCGGACGGACTCCGACGAAGCGTCCACGCCGATGGTGAAGGAGCCCGGTCGGACCACGCCGGCGGGCATGGTCGCCGAGCCCACTCCGGCGCTCCCCGCCGGGCAGTCGACCGAGAAGTCGGCAACCTCCGCCTCCTGCGACTGCATGGTGACACGCACGCTGCCGTCGCCCTCGCACGCCACCGTGAGGACGGTCGGCAGGCCGTCCCAGGCACCACCCGACGCGACGCCGCCGTCGCCCATCCGTTCCTCCACCCACACCAGGCCGTCCGGGCCGGGGTGGGGCAGCAGGGGGCCGTCGGCTGCGGCGGCGGGCCCCGCCCCGACGCCCGCCAACGCACAGGCGGCCAGCGCTGTCACGGTCAGCGTTCTGCTCGTTCGACTCACGTTCGCTCCTCGGTGATCCGTCATGGGCCCCCCGAGTCTGCCGGGTTGATCGCTCCCGCTGCTGAGTACGCGTACTCAGCGACGATCAGGTTGGCCGAAACCTGCACCCGCCGAACGGGCCGACCGGTCGGCAGTCCCAAGCACGCCTTGGTGAGCCCGTCCCACGCTCGTCCCAGCAGCCGGACGAAGCCGCAGGCCGAGCGGCTGACGCCGTCCCAGCGTCCCGCCGGCATCCGATTCCTTGCCGGTGGCCGGTGCGCCCTGCCAGCGTCAACTCGCGCTCCACAGAAGCCGATTCCAGAGAGGGACCACGATGACCGCACGAGCTCACCGCATGGCCTCAGGCCTCGCCACGGCGCTGCTGGTCGCCGCCGTCGGCCTGGCCGGGGCGCCTCCGACCGGCGCCGCGCCCCAGGCGGCCACAGCCCCCGCCGCGGCGTTCACCGAACCCGCCGCATGCCCGTGGTCGGGGGGCCACCCCGTCCTGCGACCGGGGACCTCCGATCCGGCGCTGCGGCACCTGCACTGCCTGCTCGGACTCCACGGCTACGTCCTTGCCCCCTACGACGGCGTCTACGGTCCCGCCTTCATCGCGACGGTGAAGAGGTTCCAGGCCGAGCACGAGCTGGCCGGGGGCGGGGTCGTCGACGCGGCGACCTGGGAGGCACTGCACACGTTCCCCTCGGAACTCTCCACGTGACAGACGTGACGTCGCGGAGGTCAGCGCGCCGCGGCGGAGGCCGACGCACTCGAGGTCGGATGCAGGGCCCGCTCGCAGTGGGCCCAGTCATGGAAGTCGTGTTTGCGGCTCCACAGGCGCAGCGCGGCCTGGATGTTCCACTCGGGGTCCAGCGCCTTGCGCGGTGTGCCCCCCAGCTCCCGCAGACGTCCGTCGGAGATCTGGAACAGCCCCCAGTTCCTGGTGCCGTTGGTGTTCGGCAGAACGTACAGCGGGTCCAGGAAGGACTGGCAGTCGGCTATGGCGAGGGCGTCGTTGGGCACCTCGTTGAACACCTCACGGACACGCTCGCGGATCTTCTCCGGCGACCAGACGTTCAGGCGCACCTTGGACTCGTAGAGCGCCTTCTTCGTGTCGGCCCCGACGACACCGTTCGCGGGGAGGCCGGCGAGCACCTGGAACGCCGTCACACGGCGCAGCGTCTGCGGCCCGAAGTCGCTGTCCACGTCGATGTCGGCCCCGCGCCACCGCAGCAGCCGTTGCACCTCGCGTACGCACGCGTCGTGCTGGCCCATGCCGACCACGGGTTGGCAGGAGGCCGAGAACAGCAGCCGCTGCTCGTCGGGTTCGGCGCTGCCCAGGGGCCAGGTGCCGAAGGACGCTCCGTACGCCGCGGCGACGAGCAGGACGGCCGCGACGGCTGCGACCACGACGAGCCGACGGTCCTTCAGCAGCCGTCTTCCCCCGCCTGCGGCCGGGGGTTCCGGCTGCGTCGGCGCGGCAGCCCGGTGCGGCGCCTCTGCCGGAGGAGGCTCCGGGGCAGCAGCCTCAAGGGCCGTCGTCGTGTCGTCCGGCCCGGTTTCCGCGCTCGTTTCCCGCGTGTTCTGCGGCGGCTCCGGCACGCTTCGCGGCGCCCGCTCCACGTCGGCCAGGGCCCACAGACGGTGCAGTTCACGCAGTTCCGCGGCCGTCGCCCCGCAGGCCGTGGCGACCCTGTGGGCCGCCCCGTAGTCCTGCGGAAGGGACAGGCCCGCGCAGTAGCGGTGCAGGCTCGAGCGGCTGATGCCGGACTTCAGCGCGAGTGCCTCGTAGCTGTGCCCGGCTCGCTCCTTCAGCATGCGCAACCGCGTGGCGAACCGCTCGAGTTCTGCGTATTCACTCATGATTCCCCCCTGTTCCGCGGCCCGCCGGTCGCCGTCCCCACGGCGTTCCAGCGGCTCGGTGCAGGCTTGGGCCGGAACAGGTCAGCGTCCCGGCATCTCGATGTGCTGCAGGCAGCTTGGCAGGTTCAGAGCAATTTCAGCAGCCATCTCCGGGGGCGCGTGCCGCACCCCGCGTCTGCGGCATGATCGGCCGGGCAGGCCCTGGGGTTCACGGCCGGCCCGGCCGGCGCCTTTCCGTCGGCCGCCCCGGGGCTGCGCGGGTGCAGTGACGCGAGCGCTCCAGGGGCGGGCGCCGCATGCCGACGGCAGCCGTCCGGCCCGTCGACCAATTTCTTCAGGAGGAACGGATGCGACCGAGGACGCTTCGCCGAGGTCTGGCCTTCGCGAGTGCCTTGATCATGCTCGGGTTCGGGTCGGCGGCGGCCGACGCGGCGGAGAGCGACGCCACGGCCGCGATCGCCGTCTGCGGCCACACCGCCGAACAGCCGCTACTGCGACAGGGATCCACCGGTCTGGCGACGCTCGAAGCGCAGTGCGAGCTCAACCTGGCCACCAAGCACGGCAGTTACTCGCCGATAGCGGTGGACGGGAGTTTCGGGCCCGGCACCGCGGAACGGGTCCAGACGTTTCAGCGGTGTGCGGGGCTGACCGCCGACGGTGAGATCGGCCCCCTCACCTGGGCCGCGCTGAACACCTGGTCAGCGCACCCGCGTTCATGCGCGCCCGCAGGGACGCCGGGCGTCGCGCAGGTGTCCGTGTGCGGGCACACGGACACCCGACCCACGCTACGCCGGGGCGCGAAAGGCGTCGAGGTCAAGGAGGTGCAGTGTCGTCTGAACCTGGCGATGGAGCCGGGTTACTACCCCCCGCTGTCCATCGACGGCGACTTCGGCGGCGGAACCGAGAACCGGGTCGTCGATTTCCAGCGGTGCGCCGGCCTGAGCGCCGACGGGGTCGTCGGGCCGAACACCTGGGCCAGACTTGCCGACTGGTCGAGCCGGAACCTGTACTGCACGCCGCCCCGCCCGGCCGGCTACCCGATCGACGGTCTGGACACCGCCAAGTACCAGCATCCGAACGGGGCGCCCATCGACTGGGCCGCGGTGCGGGCCTCCGGCGTCGAGTTCACCACCGTCAAGGCCACCCGGGGCCTCAACGTGACCGACGAATACCTCGCCGCCGACCTGGACGGCGCCAGGGCGGCGGGACTCGCCGTCGCGCCCTACCACTTCTACACGGCCTCCTCCCCCGACACCGGAACCGCCCAGGCCGACCGGTTCATCGCCGCGGTACGCGCGGTCGGCTACACCGGGCAGCGTCCCGGCGACCTGCCGCCGGTCTTCGACCTGGAGCGCGCGGACGACGGCAGTGAGGGCTGTCCCGCCTATGCCTCGGTCTCCGACGCCAAGGCCTGGCTCGACACGGTGGAAGCGGCGTTCGGCCGGAAGCCCGTCATCTACACCCAGAAGTCCTTCCTCGACGACTGCCTGGGCTCGACCACCGCCTTCGCCGCGTACCCCCTCCAGCTCGCGGACTACCGTCGGTCGATCACCGAGCCGCCGCTGCCGAACGGCTCCAGCACCTGGCTCATGTGGCAGTACACCGATGCCGCGCTCTTCGACGGCATCGCGGCCCCGGCCACCGCGGACGTCTTCAACGGCACCCAGGCCGACCTCGACCGCCTGGCCAACCGGTGAGCCGCTGAGCCGTTGACCGGTGAAGCCCCCCGGGCACGGCGGCGGAGCGGCCCGAGGTGCGCGCCGGTCCTGCCGGGGGGAAGCTGACGATCATGGCACGCAAGAGCGGGCGGCCCGGTGAGGGGCACGACGTGGAGACGGTTCTCGACGAGCTCTACGCCACGCCGCCGTCCGACTTCGTCTCCCGACGTGAGCAGCTGGCAGCCGAGGCGAAGGCGGCCGGCCGCGGGGAGGACGTCCGTCGGATCCGTGCCGCCCGCCGCCCCACGCTCGCCGCCTGGGCGGCCAACCTGCTGCTGCGCTCGCAGCCGCAGGAGAGTCAACGGTTCCTGGAGCTGGGGCGGGCGCTGCGCGAGGCGTACCGTGCCCTGGACGCCGACGGGATCAGGGAGCTGTCCGAGCAGCGCCGGACGGTCGTCGCCGCGTTGTCCCGGCAGGCGGCCGAGTTGGCTCGGGACGCCGGGCACGTCCTGTCGGGCACCGCCCGGCAGGACGTGGAAGCCACCCTGCGCGCCGTCCTCGCCGATCAGGACGCGGCAGACCGGTGGGCCGGCGGCCGCCTGGAGAGCACCCTCACCCCGCCGGCGGACTTTCCCTCGGGCCACGCCGAGGCAGCAGGACCGGCGCGCGCGCCGAGCCGGGCGGCGGCTGCGACGCCCTCCGCGCGATCGCGGGCGAAGGACGAACTCGCCGAGCGGCGCCGCCAGCGGCAGGAGCAGCTCGCTCCGGCCCGGCGGGCGGCCGAGGCGGCTGACCAGCGGCTCCGTGAGCTGCACGCCGAGCAGGCGGACGCCGAAGCGGTGCTGCAACGGGCCCGTGAGCGGCACGACCGGGTCGTTCAGCAGGAGTCCGCCGCCGAGCAGCGGCTGCGCCAGGCCCGCCAGGAGCTCCAGCGGGCCGACCAGGAACGGAGCGAGGCCGAGAAACGGCTTCAAGCGACCGTCGACGCCGTGTCCCGGGCCGGGCAGACGGCCCGGGACGCCGCACGGGAGGTGGCACGCCTGTCCGGCGCCCCCCGGCCGGGCCCCCCGCTGACATGCCCCCGGTGACCTGCGGACATTGCGCCGGCCGGGCGGGTCGCACCCCGGGGGACGTGCCGCCTGGTCAGGGGCGTCCGGTGGTGCGACGCTGGAGGCAGGAGGGCGTCCGACAAGGGACGAGCCGGGAGGGCCGATGGGACGTGACGTCCCGGCGCTGGTCTTCACCCGCGAGGACCGCCGCCGGTACCGGATCAAGATGCAGGAGTGCCTCGAGGTGTTCGCGCAGATGCTGCGCGAGTCGCGGTTCGAGTCCGAGCGGCCCCAGGTCGGTCTGGAGATCGAGCTGAACCTGGTCGACGACGAGGCCGAGCCGGCGATGCGCAACAGCGACGTCCTCGACGCGATCGCGGACCCCGCGTGGTCCACCGAGCTGGGCCGCTTCAACCTCGAGATCAACGTTCCGCCCCGCCGCCTGACGCAGGGCGGCCCCGACGCCTGGGAGTCCGAGATCCGCGCCGCGCTCAACCACGCCGAGCAGCGCGCCAGGTCGGTCGGCACCCATCTGATCATGGTCGGCATCCTGCCCACCCTGCGGCAGGAGGACGTCGGCGAGGGGGCGCTGTCGGAGAACGCCCGCTACCGGCTGCTCAACGACCAGGTGTTCGCGGCGCGGGGTGAGGATCTGCACATCGAGTTGGACGGCGTCGACCGGCTGCGGACCTACGCGGACACCATCACCCCGGAGGCCGCCTGCACCAGCACCCAGTTCCATCTTCAGGTCTCCCCCGACGAGTTCGCCGCCTACTGGAACGCGGCGCAGGCGATCGCCGGGATCCAGGTGGCGCTCGCGGCCAACTCGCCTTTCCTGTTCGAGAGGGAGTTGTGGCACGAGACCCGGATCCCGCTGTTCGAGCAGGCCACCGACACCCGCCCGCAGGAGATCAAGGTGCAGGGAGTACGGCCCCGGGTGTGGTTCGGAGAGCGGTGGATCACCAGCGTCTTCGACCTGTTCGAGGAGAACCTGCGGTACTTCCCGGCGCTGCTGCCGCTGTGCGACGAACAGGACCCGCGGGAGACGCTGGCGCGGGGAGACGTCCCCGAACTGGCGGAGCTGACGCTGCACAACGGCACGATCTACCGCTGGAACCGTCCGGTCTACGCCGTCGCCCACGACCAGCCGCACGTGCGCGTGGAGAACCGTTGTCTGCCGGCCGGTCCGACGGTCGCCGACACCCTCGCCAACGGCGCGTTCTACTACGGCCTCACCCGCGCTCTGGTGGAGGAGGAGCGGCCGGTGTGGTCACGGATGTCCTTCCAGGCCGCCGAGGACAATCTGCACACCGCCGCGCGGCACGGGATCGAGGCCCGGCTGTACTGGCCCGGGATGGGTGAGGCGCCGGTGCCCGAGCTCGTCCTGCGGCGTCTGCTGCCGCTGGCGCACCGGGGGCTGGAGCTCTCCGGCATGGACGCGGCCTGGCGGGAGCCGTTGCTCGGCATCATCGAGCAGCGCTGTGTCACGGGCCGCAACGGGGCCGTCTGGCAGAAGGAGACGTTCCACCGCGTCACCGCTTCCGCTCACGCCGGTCGCCACGAGGCGCTGCGGCGGATGACGCAGCTCTACATCGACTACATGCACCTCAACGCCCCCGCGCACACCTGGCCGGTCGACTGAGGGACCCCCGTCCGGGGGGCGAGACGGGACCCGCTGTGTGGCGGCACTCCCGGGACCGTGCAGGATAGGGGTATGACGAGCAAGGTCTACTTCGACATCACCATCGACGACAAGCCCGCTGGGCGCATCAACTTCAACCTGTACGACGACGTCGTCCCCAAGACGGCGGAGAACTTCCGTGCGCTGGCCACCGGCGAGAAGGGCTTCGGCTACGCCGGTTCTTCCTTCCACCGGGTCATCCCCGCCTTCATGCTCCAGGGCGGCGACTTCACCCGCGGCAACGGCACCGGCGGCAAGAGCATCTACGGCGAGAAGTTCGCCGACGAGAACTTCTCCCTCAAGCACGACCGGCCGGGGCTGCTGTCCATGGCCAACGCCGGCCCGAACTCCAACGGCTCGCAGTTCTTCATCACCACGGTCGTGACCGAATGGCTGGACGGCAAGCACGTGGTGTTCGGCGAGGTCGCCGACGACGAGAGCATGGCCCTCGTCAAGAAGATCGAGGCGCTCGGCTCGCGCAACGGCGCGACGTCGGCGAAGATCACCATCTCGGCGTCCGGTCAGCTCTGACCTCGCCCTGAACCGCCCACCTGCCGGCCGGGGGCCCGCCCCGGCCGGCTGCGAGGCGCCTGCGCTCCCGGTGCACGGGGGCGAAAGCGGTCGCCGTGGGGGGCGGCGCGCTGTTAGCTTGCGGGCGTGGATCTCTTCTCGCGTTCCTGGGCCGCGTTGCGTACGGCGGTCGCCGAACTTCCGGACGAGGATTTCGCACGGCCGTCCGGCTGCGCCGGCTGGCTGGTGCGGGACTTGGTGTGCCACCTGATCGTCGACGCCCAGGACGTCCTGATCACCCTCGTCACGCCCGCCGAAACGGAACCGACCCGGGACGCGGTGACCTACTGGAACCTCGTCGAAGCCCCGACCGGTGACGATCCGCTCGACGCGCTGACCGTCCGGCTGGCCGCCGCTTACGAAGAGCCGTGGCTGCTCAAGTTCCATCTGGACGACGTCGGTTCCGCCGCCGGTCGGGCCGCCGAGCTCGCGGATCCGTCGGTGCGGGTCGGCACCCGGGACGTGGTGCTGACCACGGGCGACTACCTCTTGGCGTACGTCCTGGAATGGACGCTGCACCACCTCGACCTGATCGCGCACCTCCCGAACGCGGTGGAACCGCCCGCCGAGGGGCTCGCCCGGTCCCGCGAGCTGCTGGAGAAAATCGCCGGCACCGCGTTTCCCCCGTCTTTCTCCGACACGGACGCCTTGCTGATCGGCACCGGTCGGCGTGTCCCGGACGAGGCGGAACAGACCGAGCTGGGTGAGCTGAGTCAGCTGGCCGCGAAGCTCCCCCTCGTCCTCGGTTGATCTGCGCCGAAAGCGGTCACCGCTGCCGGAAAGTCGGTTGATCGGCGGCCCCGCGTCGAAGAGGGTCTGTGGGCATGGAGTTCTTCTGTTACCACCGCGACCGGCCCGGCTCCGGCGCATTGCGCGACGAGCTGGTGGAAGAGCACTGGTCCTACATGGACCGGTTCACGGCGGAGTTGATCGCTCGCGGCCCGACCTTCACCGACGACGGCGACACCGCCACGGGCAGCGTGCACATCGTCGACCTGCCGGATCCCGCCGCCGCCCGCGCGTTCGCCTTCGACGAGCCCAACTACCAGGCAGGCGCCTACCGGGACGTGCTGGTGCGCCGGTGGCGCAATCTGCTGGGGCGCACCATGTGGGACTTCCCCGGTGGCCGAACCGGTGGCGACCGGTTCCTGGTGCTCGGCCTCGGCTCGGGAGAGGCCGCCGACCTCGCCGTACCGTCCGACCGGGACGACCTGATCGCGTACGGGCCGCTGCTGTCCGACGACGGCGTCGGCTGGCTGGGGACGGCGGTGCTGCTCCGGGCCGCGGACCCGGACTC
Organism: Streptomyces sp. NPDC051677; assembly: GCF_044453465.1. NCBI lineage: Bacteria > Bacillati > Actinomycetota > Actinomycetes > Kitasatosporales > Streptomycetaceae > Streptomyces > Streptomyces sp. NPDC051677. Next base: position 115,143 of record NZ_JBITCT010000012.1, on the reverse strand, counting down.
GGCACGCGCCGTCCTGACCCCGGACCGTTATGCCGACATCGAGGTCCACCACTGGGAGTTCGGCGGGCGACGGTGACGGAAGAAGTCCGCGCCGATCTCAGCCGGGTCAGCGGCGGCCGGCCGTCTCATCCGGCATCGAGGTAGTCGGCGACGAGCGCTGCGAACTCGTCGGGGGTGGCGAGGCGGATGCCGAGGGTCTCGGCCTTGGCTCGTTTGGAGCCGGCGCCTTCTCCGGCGACGACCAGGGCAGTCTTCTTGGAGACGCTGGAGGAGGACCGGCCGCCCGCACGTTCGACGAGCTCGTTCATCTGGTTGCGGCTGAGTTTCTCCAGGACCCCGGTCATCGCGCCGGTGACCACCACCGCCATGCCGGCCAACGGCCCGCCCGTCGCATCCGTGCCCTCCGTGAGCTCCGCGGCCTCCCCGCCGTCGGCGGTGTCACCGGTCGTCCGGGCGGGCGGGGTCGCTCCGGGCTCCGTCATGTTCACGCCTGCCGCGACGAGTTTGTCGATGAGCGGGCCCAGTTCGGCGAGTTCGGCGACGATGGACGGGGCCTTCTCGGCGCCGATGCCCTCGACCTGCTGGATCGTCTCGGCGTCGGCGGCGCGGAGGTCGTCCATGGTGGCGAAGTACCGGGCGATGCGACGGGACATGGAACGCCCGGTGCCGCGCACGCCGAGCGCGCACAGCACTCTCGACAGCGGCTGCGCCTTGGCCGTGGCAAGGGCGGCGAGAAGGTTGTCGGTGCTGGTCTCCCCCATCCGCTCCAGCCCCAGCAACTGGTCGCGGGTGAGGGCGAACAGGTCGGCGAGGTCCGTGACGAGGCCCGCGTCGACCAGTTGGACGACCCGGGTGTGGCCGAGGCCTTCGATGTCGAGCTGGTCGCGTCCGGCGGCGTAGGAGAGGGCGGCGACGAGGTGGCAGTTGCGGCCGTTGGTGCAGCGCCAGCGCTGCTCACTGGTGTCGATGGCCGATCCGCACCGCGGGCAGGCCTCGGGGAAGACGATGGGCTGTTCCTCGCCGGTGCGCAGGTGGGCGACGGGGGCTTCGACGCGGGGGATGACGTCCCCGGCCCGGTGGACCATGACCGGGTCGCCGAGGCGCAGGTCGCGGCGGGTGGTGTCGGCCGGGTTGTGCAGGGTGGCGTAGGTGATGGTGGAGCCGTCGATCTCCACCGGCTCCAGGACGGCCCGGGGCGCGATGATGCCGGTGCGGCCCACGTTCCACTCCACCGCCAGCAGCCGGGTGATCTTCTCCACAGCCCGGAGTTTGAAGGCGATCGCCCAGCGTGGGGCCCGCGAACCCGATCCGGCGGTTCGCTGGTCCGCGGCCAGGTCGGCCTTGACGACGACCCCGTCGATCCCGAACGGCAGAGCGGGGCGCAGTGCGGCGATCTCGGCCACGCGGTCCAGGACGGCCTCCACGGAGTCGGCGGTGCTGCCGGGCACCGCGGTGCTCGCGGTGGTGTTCACCCCGTACGCGACGGCACGCTGCATGAGGTCGCTGTGCGCGCACTCCCCCAACTCCTCGGCCTGCGCCGGATCGGTGTCGGCGAGGGGCAGCAGGCCGTAGGCGAAGAACGTCATCGGCACCGTGTAGGCGCGCTCCCTGGCCCGCAGGGTGCCTGCCGCCGCGTTGCGCGGGTTCGCGAACGGCGCACCGCCGTGCGCGGCGCGGACCTCGCCTGCGTGCTCGAACTGGGCGGTCGTCATGAGGACTTCGCCGCGCACCTCCACGGTGACCGGCTCCGCCAGTTCGCCCGGCAGGCCCTCGATGGCGCCGATGGCGTGCGAGACGTCCTCCCCGGCCGTCCCGTCGCCCCGCGTGATCAGCCGCGTCAGACGGCCGCGGGTGTAGCGGGCCGCTATCGCCAGCCCGTCCAGCTTCGGCTCGACGCTGAACCGGGTCACGTCGTGGCCGAGACGCCGGGCGAGCGACGCGGTCCACGCGGTGAACTCCTCGGGCGAGAACACGTTGTCGAGGCTCAGCATCGCCACGGTGTGCGGAACATCGCCCTGCACCGCTCCGCCGGCCACCTTCCCGGTCGGGGAACCCGCCAGCACCTGCTCGGGGTGCTCGGCCTCAAATGCCGCGATGGCGCGCACCAGACGGTCATAGGCGTCGTCGTCCAGCACCGACGTGCCGGCCCCGTAGTAGGCGGCCGACGCCTGCACCGCATCCTCGACCGCCTGCGCATAGGCGACGGCATCCACGATCACTGCATCGCGTGTTGTCATACGTCACATCCTGCCTGCCACCACTGACAACGCCCGGACCCTCGACGGCTGCGACGCGTGGGTCGGCCCGGCGCAGGAGTCAGTGGGCGGCGGGCGGTCGCCGCTTCGTCGCCCTGCGCAGCCGCAGCGCCAGCAGCAGGGCCGAGCCGCCGAAGAGCACGGCGGTGATCAGCAGCCAGCGGGTGAGGAACACGTCCGGCGACAGTCCGGTGGCCGTTCGGTAGCGCTGGTCCACCCTGCCGCCGATCAGCGGGAACCACACGAGCAGCAGCAAGGCCGAGAGGGCCGCCGGGACACGGAGGTACATGGTCCGCTCCCGGTGGCCGGCCGCGCCGAGCCCCCGCGCGAGCGCCCGGTCGGCCGCCGCGTACAGCGGTACCAGGACGAGGTCGTGCAGCAGCGCCGCGCCCACGATCCACAGCGCGACACCGAACCAGTCGTCCGCGAGGAGGCGCACGCCCGCATAGGCGGCGAGCGCGAACGAACAGGCGAGCAGCAGCAGTTGGAAGGGGCTGCCCCACGGGATCGGGCGTCGCATCACAGGTCTCCGAATGTCATCCGGGCCACCCACTTGGTGTTCAGCACCCCGGGCGCGGCGGGCACGATCACCCGCGCCGGGTGGCCGTGGTCGGGTGAGAGCTCCTCGCCGTTGACGTACAGGGCGAGCAGGGACCGCGGGTCCGCGACCTGGTTGGCGCGCAGGGCGGCGTGCCGGAAGGCGCCGTGTCGCTGGAGGGACTCCACGAACAGGTCCGGCGGGTCGTCCTCGTACCCGACGAGCGCGGCGAGGTCGCGCAGCCGCACGCCGCGCCACCACTGGTCGGACGTCGACCAGCCCTCGACGCAGGCGATGGGCAACGCCGAGCTGTGCAGCGGCAGTTCGGCGAGCTGGGCGCGGCTGAGTCGGACGGCGCCCGTGCGTCCGGTGACCACGAGCCGCCAGGCGTCCGCGCTCGTCTCGGCCGGGTCGATGACGGCGTAAGCGGCGGTCTTGTTGATCTGGAAGCCGTTCGGGCCGCCGCCGGGTTCGGCTCCGCCGTGCGGGGCGAGGAGGGCCGTGCGGCGCAGGGCGTCGACGTTCTGCCCCACCGTCGTCAGGAACAGCAGCAGCGAGCCGCCCCCGACGAACCACAACGCGCCGCGCCGGGAGACGGTCGGCTCGCCGGGGCGCGGGGACACCAGGTCGTCCCGCTCCTCGCGCGGGCGCCGCAGGTTGCGCAGCGCCTTGGGCGTCTTCAGGACGGCGTGGGCGACGAACGCGGCGAAGAACACCCACGCGCCGTAGAAGTGCAGGGGGTAGAAGGAGCCGGGGAAGACGTAGTCGAGCTGGATGTTGAGGACGCCGGTCGTGAACTCGAACAGCCCGCCGCCGACCAGCAACAGCAGGGAGATCCGCTCCAGGGCGTGGGCGAGCGAGCGGGCCGGCGGCAGCGCGAACAGCTTCGGCGCCACCGACCACAGCTTGGCCAGCAGGACGGGGATCAGGGTGATGCCGAGGGTGACGTGCACACCCTGGTTCAGCCGGTACAGCCAGTGGGGGTTCGTCGGCCAGGCGAACAGATAGAAGCCGAGGAGCCCCTTCTCCGGGGTCTGGTCGTTCACCGGCGCGAGGTCCGGGTTGTAGGCGGCGTACGAGACCAGCCCCGTCACGAACAGCACGGTGATGCCGACGAGCAGGACCAGGCCGAGCACCGAGGTGAACCGGGGGCCGCGCACGGGGCTGCGCCAGAAACGGGGAGAGGTCGGGAGCCGTGGGTCGTCTCGCATGCCCCGACCGTAGGCCGGGACACCCGGGGCAGAGCGTGCACGCCCCATGCCGAAACGCTGACGCCCGGCCCGCGACCCGCCACTCGGCCTAACGGCTGTCCCGTAATCCCTGGCGGGCGCGCGACGACAGCTACGGCTCCCCCACGCTCGGCTTCGCTCGCGCGGGAGGGACCCCCACCGCCGCGTCGTCGGAACGTCCGCATACATCCGGTGTGCGGACGTCCCTCCGCCTTGCGATGCACCGCATCTGACGCCGCACGCTGGCCAGGGATGACGGGACAGCCCTTGGCACGCCCGTGTGAATGCCGCCCCACGCTCCGCCGAGCCGCGTGCCCCGCGCTCCGGCCGCGGCGCCTTGCCGGCCTCCGCCGCGACCCGTGCGCGGCCGGGGCCGCCGCCCTGCCCGTGACACCGGCCGTGCCGACCGGCCGCCACACCCAGCACGCCCAGCACACCCTGCGGAGTCAACTCGCTGCCAGGCCGGTGACGGGGAGCGCCCGGCTGCGGTCAGCTCGACTCGCGCACCACCAGCCGGCACGGGACGGTGTGCACGCCGGGCCGTGGCTCGGTGTCGATCGCCCGGAGCAGTTCCAGGGCCGCGATCCGACCGATCTCGGCGAGGTTGGTGTCGATGGTGGTGAGGGGCGGGCGGCTGGCCAGGGCCATGGTGTCCCAGTTGTCGTAGCCGACGACGGCGATGTCGCCCGGGACCGACACTCCGCGCTCGCGCAGCGCGTCCGCCACGCCCCGTGCGATCTGGTCGTTGCCGCAGAAGAACGCGTCGGTGTCGGGGGCGGTGCGCAGTACGGCGTCGGCGGCGCGCCGGCCCCAGGCCTCGCTCCACTCGCCGAAGTGGATCCGTCCGGTCGACGGTTCGAGGGAGGCGCTCGCCAGTTGCCCGACCGCGTACTGGGCTCGTTCGCGGGCGGCGGCGTGGTGTTCCGGGCCGGTGACGTGGGCGATCCGGGTGCGTCCGGTGGCCACCAGGTGCTCGATCGCCAGTCGCGCGCCGCCTCGGTCGTCGGTGACGACGGAGGTGTCGGACGGGTCGGTGGACGGGGACAGCGCGTAGACGACGGGGACGGAATCGACGCCGGGCAGGGGAGGGCGTGGGTCGGTGCGGCGGCCGGTGACGATGATGCCGTCCACCCGGCGGTCCATGAGGTTGCGCAGATGGTGCTGCTCGCGGATGGCGTCGCCGCGGGTGTCGCACAGCAGGACGGAGATCTTCCCGGCGCCGAGCGCGTCCTCGGCGCCGAGCAGCACGGGTGTGCTGAACCGGCCTATCCCGTCGGTCGTCATCAGGCCGACCGTCCAGCTGCGGCCGCTGTGCAGGCTCTGCGCGTGCTGATTGGGCCTGAATCCCAGCTCCGCGACCGCGTCCAGCACTCGTTGACGCGTCTCGGGACGCATCCGTCCGCCGCCGTTCAACGCCTTCGAGGCCGTGCCGACGCTGACGCCGGCGAGGGCGGCGACATCGGTCAGCCGGGCCCGGCCGTCGGGGAGAGAGCCTGGAGCAGAGGTCACGGGCAAGCCTTTTCCTCGATGCCTCGATGATAGGGACGCCCGACATGGTGGCAGGCGACGGAGCCGTGCGCCAGCCCAGGGGAAAAACCAAAAAACTCTTGCGGCGACTCTTGACCGGATAGGTCCGCTGCCCTCTACTTTCACGACGAGAAAACGGTTGCGCAAAACAGGCCCCGACGAGCTCGTCGCTCACCCTCGTCGCCCTCACCCCCGGAGAGTCATGCCCCGCACCCGCTCCACCCCGCCCGCCCCGGGACCGGTCCGCCTCGGCCCCGAAGCGCATGCCGTGCTGCGCCCCGCCGCCGTCGGCATCGACACGGGTTTCTGGCACCACCGCCGTACCACCAACGCGCACGTCTCCCTCCCCCAGGGGCCGGGTCTGCTGGAGTCCGCGGGGAACCTGCACAACCTGCGGCTCGCGGCCGGTGCGGCCGAGGGCGAGTTCCAGGGCGCATACCCCTTCGTGGACACGGACGTCTACAAGTGGCTGGAGGCGGCCTCCTGGCAGCTCGCCCAGGCCCCGGACGACGACGTCGCCGCCGAACTGGCCGCCGAGGTCGCCCGGATCGTCGACCTGGTGGCCGCCGCCCAGCAGCCCGACGGCTATCTCAACACCTGGTTCCAGCTGGTCAAGGACGGGCAGCGCTATCAGGACCTGCGCTGGGGCCACGAGTTGTACTGCGCGGGCCATCTCATCCAGGCCGCCGTCGCCCACCATCGCGCCACCGGACGCCGCGAACTCCTCGACGTGGCGATCCGGTTCGCCGACCAGGTCGACTCCGTGTTCGGCCCGCCCGGCAGCGGCAAACCCATCGACGGCGTCGACGGTCACCCCGAGGTGGAGACCGCCCTGGTGGAGCTGTACCGGGAGACCGGGGAGCGCCGCTACCTGGAGCTGGCCGGCTACTTCGTCGACCGGTACGGCCACGGCCTGCTGGGCGGCGAGGCCTACTGCCAGGACCGGGTTCCGCTGCGTGAGTCGACGAACGTCGAGGGGCACGCCGTACGGCAGTTGTATCTGCTGGCGGGGGCGGCCGACCTGGCGACGGAGACCGGGGACGCCGAACTGCGGGCGGCGGGCGAGCGGTTGTGGCGGGCGATGACCGCCACCAAGACCCACCTCACCGGCGGGCTCGGCGCGCATCACGACGAGGAGGACTTCGGCGACCCGTACGAGCTGCCCAACGAGCGCGCCTACTGCGAGACCTGCGCCGCCATCGCCTCGGTCCAGTGGAGCTGGCGGATGGCCCTGCTCACGGGTGAGGCCCGCTACTCCGACCTGGTCGAACGCACCCTCTACAACGGCTTCCTGGCCGGTGTCTCCCTGGACGGCGAGCGCTGGCTGTACGTCAATCCGCTCCAGGTCCGCGACGGCCACACCGACACCGGCGGCGACCAGTCGGCCCGCCGCACCCGCTGGTTCCGCTGCGCCTGCTGCCCGCCCAACGTGATGCGGCTGCTGGCGAGCCTGGAGCACTACCTGGCCAGCACCGACGACACGGGCCTGCAGATCCACCAGTACGTCGCCGGGCGCTACACCGCCGAGGGCGTCGCCGTACGCGCCGAGACCGAGTACCCCTGGCACGGCGCCGTCCGCCTCACCGTCGAGGAGACCCCCGCCGACCGTCCCTGGACGCTGTCCCTGCGCGTGCCGCAGTGGTGCCGCGACTTCCGGGTGCGCTGCGGGGAGCAGACGTACGACACTGCGGTGTCGGACGGCTGGCTGCATCTGGAGCGCACCTGGGCGCCCGGCGACGAAGTGGTCCTGGAGCTGGGGCTCGAACCCCGGCTGACCTCGGCCGATCCGCGGGTGGACGCGGTACGCGGCTGTGTCGCGATCGAGCGGGGGCCGCTCGTGTACTGCCTGGAGCAGGCCGACCATCCGGGCGGCGGCCTGGACGACCTCGTCCTCGACCCGACCCGGCCGCTCGCTGTGAAGCACCGCCCGGACCTGCTCGGCGGTGTCACCACGGTCGTGGCGGCCGGCCACCGGCGCACCGTGCCCGAGCGGGACTGGTGGCCGTACACCCCCACGGACACCGCGCAGGCCGCCGGGCCCGCCGCCGGCGATCCCGTCGAGCTGACCGCCGTCCCCTACTACGCGTGGGCCAACCGCGAGGACGGCAGCATGCGCGTCTGGCTGCCCCTCTCCTGAGCTCCTCCTGCTCCTGAACTCCCCCTGCTTCTGCGCCACTTCTCTACGACAACGAGGTCACCCCGTGATATCGACCCGCCGCACCCTCCTCGCCGCGCTCGCCGCCGTCGGCACCCTCGCCTCCCTCACTGCCTGCTCGAGCGGCTCCGACGGCTCGGGATCGTCCGACGCAGCCGGCGGGACCTACACCTTCTGGGACCCGTACCCGCAGTTCGACGCGTCCTCGCCGTGGGGCAAGCGCGTCGGCGAGTGCGGGACGAAGGCGGGCGTCACCGTCAAGCGAACCGCGTACGACACCACCGACCTCGGCAACAAGGCGCTGCTCGCCGCCCAGCAGGGCAACGCTCCCGATGCGATGCTGGTGGACAACCCGGTCGTCTCCACGCTGGTCGAGGCGGGCATCCTCAACAAGACGAGCGACCTGGGCCTCGACACCAAGTCGATCCAGCAGAACATCATCGGCGCGGGCACCATCGACGACGCCGCCTACGGCATCCCGATCGGCGCCAACACCCTCGCTCTCTACTACAACAAGAAGGTGCTGACCGCGGCCGGCGTCGACCCGGCCTCCGTCAAGGACTGGAGCTCCCTCACGGCGGCCCTGAAGAAGGTCAAGGCGGCCGGGAAGAAGGGCATCACCTTCTCCGCGATCGGCACGGAGGAGGGCAGCTTCCAGTTCCTGCCCTGGTTCTGGGGGGCGGGCGGCGACCTGACGAAGCTCGACTCGGCGAAGGGCGTGGCCGCGCTGTCGCTGTGGAAGGGGTGGGTGGACGACGGGCTGGCCCCCAAGGACGTCCTGCAGAACACCCAGACCACCAGCTGGCAGGAGTTCGCCACCGGCGACTACGCGTTCGGCGAGAACGGCACCTGGCAGCTCGGCAACGCCGACAAGGCCGGCTTCGACTACGGCATCGTCAACGTCCCGGCGCAGAGCGGCGGTTCGGCGCCGGTGCCGACGGGCGGTGAGTTCGTCACCGTGCCCGTCCAGAAGGACACCGCGCGCTATGACGTCACGAAGAAGATCGTCACCTGTCTGACCAGCGACGCCAACCTGCTGGCCAGCGACACGACGCTGACGTATGTGGCGCCCACCGCCGCCGTCCAGGCCGAGCAGGTCAAGCAGAACCCGAAGCTCAAGCCGTGGGTGGACGCGGTGGCCGCGGCGCGCGGGCGCACCAGCGGCGGTCTGGGCACCAAGTACCCGACCATCTCGCAGCAGATGTGGACCGCCGTGCAGGCCGCGCTGTCGGGGAGCAAGAGCCCCAAGGACGCTCTCGACACGGCCCAGTCGGGCGCGCAGAAGGGCTAGGCGCCGGTCATGACCATCGCCCGTGTCGACCGCCCGCGGCGGCCGTCGGCGGTGGTGAAGGCGACCGGTTCCGGCTCGCTGCCGCTGCCCCGTCGGCAGCGGTGGCGAGGCCGCCTGGCCGCGTTCGCCTTCGTCGCCCCGCTGATCGCCTATCTCGCCGCCTTCTACCTCTATCCGCTGTACCGCAACCTCGACCTGAGCCTGCGCGACTACACGGTCCGCTCCTTCGTCGCCGGCGACGCCCCGTTCACCGGCTGGGACAACTTCCAGCGGGTCCTCGACGACCCCACGTTCGGCCCGGCGCTGCGCCACACCATGGTCTTCACGTTCGTGTCGATCGCCTTCCAGTACGTCATCGGGCTCGCTCTCGCGGTCTTCTTCAACCGGCACTTCCGGCTGGCCCCGACCCTGCGGGCGCTGTTCCTGATCCCCTGGCTGCTGCCCCTCATCGTCTCGGCGTCCACCTGGTCGTGGATGTTCAACAGCGAGTCGGGCGTGGTGAACTACTTCCTGCATCTCTTCGGCGCGGACCCGGTCGGCTGGCTCACCTCGCCCGACTGGGCGCTCACCTCGGTGATCGTCGCCAACATCTGGATCGGCATCCCGTTCAACCTGGTGATCCTCTACAGCGGTCTGCAGAACATCCCCGCGGAGCTGTACGAGGCCGCGTCCCTGGACGGGGCGAGCGCCTGGCAGCAGTTCCGCCGGATCACCTTCCCGCTGCTGCGGCCGGTGTCGGCGATCACCCTGCTGCTCGGTCTCGTCTACACCCTCAAGGTGTTCGACCTGATCTGGATCATGACCAAGGGCGGGCCGGGGGACTCCTCCTCGACGCTGGCGACCTGGTCGTACCAGCTCGGCTTCGGCACGTTGCTGCCGAAGTTCGGCCCCGGCGCGGCGGTCGGCAACATCCTCATCCTCATCGCGCTCGTCTTCGGGCTCCTGTACATCCGCGTCCAAAGGAGGCAGGAAGCGTGAAGTCCCGTACCGGCTCCCGCCGTCACACCGTGATCGGGCTGGTCCTCACGGCGCTGATGCTGTTCCCGGTGTACTGGATGCTGAACGTGTCCCTCACCCCGCAGCAGGACATGCGCAAGTCCCCGCCCGACCTGTTCCCGCTGCATCCGACCTTCGAGGGCTACCGGGCCGTCCTGGACGACCAGTTGCCCTATCTGGGCACCAGCCTCCTCATCGGCCTCGGAACGGTCGCCCTCACCCTGCTGCTCGCCGCGCCGGCCGGCTACTCGCTGGCGAAGCTCCGCCCGCGCGGCGGCGGCGCCCTCGGGCTGTTCCTGCTGGTCGCGCAGATGATCCCGGGCATCGTCATGGCGATGGGCTTCTACGGCATCTTCCTCGACCTCGGTCTGCTGAACTCCTGGTGGGGACTGATCGTCGCGGACTCCACCATCGCCGTGCCCTTCGGCGTCATGATCTTCACGGCGTTCATGTCGGGCATCCCCGGCGAGCTGATCGCCGCCTCCCGGATCGACGGCGCGGGCGCCTTCCGCACGTTCTGGTCGGTCGTCCTGCCGGTGAGCCGCAACGCCGTCGTCACCGTCTCGCTCTTCTCCTTCCTGTGGGCCTGGTCCGACTTCGTCTTCGCCAACACCCTGGACGGCGGCGGCGATCTGAGGCCGATCACCCTCGGCATCTACAAGTACATCGGCAACAACAACCAGGAGTGGAACGCGATCATGGCCACCGCCGTCGTCGCGTCGATCCCCGCAGCGGTCCTGCTGGTCCTCGCCCAGCGTTACGTGGCCGCGGGTGTCACCGCGGGCGCGGTGAAGGACTGAGAAGACCCCTCCCATCCCCTCCCTTTGAGGAGAACTCCCTGTCATGAGCCGCACAAGATCGTCGACCGCCGTCCTGGGCGCCGTCGCCCTGGCCGCCACAGCCGCCCTCGCCGCCGGAGCCCCGGCCGAGGCGGCGCCCACCTCCTCCACCACCCTCGTCGTCAACGCCAACCAGACCCTGCGCTCGGTCACCCACGTCGGCACCGGCAGCCTCTACGGCCTCGCCGACAACAGCACGCCCGCCGACAGCCTGGTCACCGCGCTGAAGCCGAACACCTTCATACAGATGGCCCCGGGCGGCTCTCAGCTGCCCAACGGCGAGCCCGCTCCGGCCGGTGACGCGCTCGTGGTGGCGCCGAAGGCGGCCCGCGCGGGTGCCAAGGTGGTCGTACGAATGCCGGACTGGTATCCGAACTTCCCCTACAAGTGGGTGAGCTGGAGCGACTGGCTGTCTGCGGTCGACAAGCAGGTCGCCTCCGTGAAGGCCTCCGGCGCGACCAACATCAGCGCCTACGCGCTCTGGAACGAGCCCGACTGGACCTGGGACACCACCAACGCGGGCGCCTTCAACGCGGGGTGGGCGCGCACCTTCAAGGAGGTCCGTTCCAAGGACGCCACCACCCCGATCCAGGGCCCGAGCTACTCGGCCTGGAACCAGTCCTGGATGAGCTCCTTCCTCACCGACGCGAAGGCCTCGGGCACCGTCCCGGACGTCATCGCCTGGCACGAGCTCCAGGGCAGCAAGGACATCGCCGCGCACGTCTCCGCCTACCGCTCCCTGGAGTCGAGCCTGGGCATCAGCCCGCGCCCGATCGACATCGAGGAGTACGGCACGCCCTCGGAGATGGGTAATTCAGGCGCTCTCATCGGTTACGCCGCCAAGTTCGAGCGGACGGGTATCCGGGACGCCGAGCTCGCCTTCTGGAACCACTACGGCACCCTCGGCGACACCCTCACCGACACCGGCGGCTCGCCCAACAGCTCGTACTGGACGTACAAGTGGTACGGCGACATGTCCGGGAACATGCTGACCACCACGCCTCCCGCCCAGACCGGCATCGACGGTCTCGCCTCCCTCAACGGCTCCGGCAACCAGATCAGCGTCGTCGCGGGCGGTTGCAGCGGCTCCTGCGCGGTGACCGTCAACGGCCTGTCGTCCCTGTCGGCCTTCGGCTCCACGGTCCACGTGAAGCTGGAGTACTCCCCCACCACCGACCGGAAGGTGGCTTCCCCCGGCCCGATCACCATCTCCGACGCCGACTACACGGTCTCGAACGGCTCCATCACGGTGCCGGTGGCGATGAACGCCTCCGACGGCTACCACCTGGTCGTCACCCCCAGCGGCGCCAACACCACGCTGGCCGGGCGCTACCAGATCACCAACAAGAACAGCGGCCTCGCCCTCGACACCCTCAACGCGGGCACGGCTCAGGGGACCTCGGTCGTCCAGGCCACGTCCACCACGGGCACGGACCAGAACTGGACGCTGGTCGCGGCCGGCTCTGACCTCTACAAGATCGTCAACCAGAAGAGCGGTCTGCTGCTGGGCATCAACCAGATGAGCACGGCTGACGGCGGTACGGCCCTGATCTGGGGTGACAACGGCACCGCCGACCACCTCTGGCAGCTCGTTCCGGCCCGCGACGGGTTCTACAAGATCGCCAACTACAACAGCGGGCTCCTGCTCGGCGTGAACGGCATGAGCACCTCGTCCGGCGCGCAGGTCCTGCAGTGGACCGACAACGGCACGGCGGACCACCTCTGGAAACTGACCGCACGCTGACCTCGCACTGACCCACGAGCCCCTGTGTCCCTGGCCGATGTCGGCGGCCGGGGGCACAGGCATGAGCCGCCGAAAAAGGACCGCAGGTTTCAGGCCACGGGCTCCGCTCCCGGTCGGCCGTTTCACGCCATACATTGAGACGCTAAGACAGTGCAACCCATGGGTCGATCCGGTTGTCTCAGTTGATGTCCGCCACACAAATCCTTGGGGGAGATCATGGTGCGAAGCAGAACCATTTGGGCCACCGCCGCCCTCCTGACCGCCACGCTCGGTGTGGCCGCGGTCCCGGCCGAAGCCACGCCGGCCGCCGCGACCCGGGCCGCTGCCGCCTGCCCCACCGGCTGGGGGAGCCTGGACAAGACGTTCGTCACCAGCACGGCGACCCCGGTGACGAACGTCAGGACCGGCGCCCACGACTGCTACGACCGGTTCGTCATCGACGTCCCGGGCGCGGGCAGCGGCGAACTCGGCTACTCGGTGGGGTACGTCGACGTGCTCGAACAGGACGGCTCCGGCCGCCCCATCCCCGTCGGCGGCGGCGCCATCCTGGACGTCCGGGTGAACGCGCCCGCCTACGACCCCGAGACCGGCACCCCCACCTACCCCGGACGGGTCGCGCAACCGCTGCCGGGCGTGAATCTCACCGGCTACCGCACCTTCCGGGACACCCGGTACGCCGGGAGCTTCGAGGGCGTGACGCAGTTCGGGCTCGGCGTGCGCGCCCGTCTGCCCTTCCGGGTGCTGCGCCTGACCGACCACCTCGTGCTGGACGTCGCACACAGCTGGTGACATCCACAGGCACTGCACCTGTGCGCGGCGCCCCGGCGCCCGGTCCCATCGGGCCGGCGCCGGGGCGCCGCGCGTCCGTGGGCCTGGCCCCGGCGCCGGCCGTGGTCACCGCGAACCACGTTGCGGCCGGGACACCGTGGCGTGCGCGGGCTCCTGCGTCCCGGAACCTCCGCGAAATTGTCCGTGATCGGTAACAGACGGATCCCTTCCCGCTCTTTCCCCGTCCTGACAGCTGCAGGTGGTTCCAGCGACTCGACGAGGACAGGGCAGACATGGCGCGGCATGGCGGGCGGGGATGGTACGGCCGGGTACTCGCGGCGGCGGTCGGGGTGACGGCGGTGGCAGCCGCCACCTCGGTATGGACGGCGCAGGCCGGCCAGGCCGACGATCCGCGGGCGGAAGCAGGCGTATCGGCGCCCCCCTCCGCGTCTGCCGCCGCCGACCGGGCGCCGGCCGCGGTGGCCGTGGACATCGCCCACGCGTCGGACGCCGGGGCCCATGGCGTCAACATCACCATCGACGACGGGCCGGACCCGGTCTGGACCCCGCAGGTCCTGAAGGTGCTGGAAGAGAACGGGGTGAAGGCGACCTTCTGCATGGTGGGCACACAGGCCCAGGCCCACCCGGACCTGGTCAAGGCGGTGGTGGCGGCCGGGCACCGGCTGTGCGACCACACCGTGTCGCACGACACGACCATGGACACCAAGTCCGAGGCCTACCAGTCGCAGCAGATCCTGGACGCCGAACGCATGATCACCCAAGCCTCGGGGGGCGTGCGGCCCCTGTACTACCGGGCCCCCGGCGGCGCCTTCACCCCCTACAGCCGCACCCTCGCCGCGTCCCACGGGATGCGGCCGCTGGGCTGGAACGTCGACACCAAGGACTTCGAGCACCCCGGCGCCGCCGCGATCGTCGCCACCGTCAAGAACGAGGTCTCCAACGGCCCGACCATCCTCTTCCACGACGCCGGCGGGGACCGCTCCCAGACCGTCGCCGCCCTGCGCGAGGTCCTGCCGTGGCTCAAGCAGCAGGGGCATTCGTTCGGCTTCCCGGTCCGGTAAGGCGAGGCAATTCGGTTGTGGGCCTTGTGCTGACCGGTCGACGACCGGTTGGTGATCGACCCTGCTTCCAGTGACCGGACACGTGCTCCGTGTGCCTCGTGTCGTCCCGCTGTTCGTGCTGGCGGTCGTCCGGGGCGGGCTCTCGTTCGGCGTCGGATCGGCTCTCGTCGGCCGCGTCATGCGGGTCGCGTCCCACGCGCCCTCCCTGGGCGGGGCGTTCGCCACCGTCGCGTTGAACGTCGGCGCGTTCCTGGGCCCGCTGCTCGCCGCCGCCACGACCGGCGCCGCGGACGACTACCGAGGCGCCGCATGGGTCAGCGCCGTCCCGGCCGCGGCGGCGACGGCGATCACCGTCACCGCCGCTTCACGTGCCCGCACCCGCGCACGCGCGCGGGAGCAGACGCTGTAGGCGCCGCTCAACGCGGTGTGCCCGGGGCGCGGTCGGCGTAGTGGCGGGCCAGGGCGTGGAAGGCCTGCTTGGGTTCCCAGTGCCAGCCCGCCTCCGGGTGCCCGGGGCGTTTCTGCACGGTCTTGGTGACGGCGTAGGACGCCATGTCGATGTCGAAGCGGGGGTTGTCCGCGCGGTGCGGGGCGTCCGGCGTGACGAACTCGAAGGCCATCGCCGCGTACAGTCCCATCGACTCGAAGACCCGTAGGAGCGCGGTGACGTAGTCGGCCTGGGTGCGTTCGCTGCGGACCAGGTGGCCCTTGATCTCCTCGGGGTCCTTGTCGTAGTCGACCACGTCCCAGCCCATGCCGCCCGTCTCCGGCGCTCCCACGTACGCGCACGTACCGAACTCGGTGATGGCCAGGGGCTTGCCCCAGCGCAGAAAGCGGCGCAGCTCCTTCACGTAGTCGGCGGGTCGAGGGAAGAAGGAGTAGTAGTCGATGCCGACGACGTCGAACAGCGACCAGTCGACCTGGTCGTCCTGCGCGGCGGCATAGCTGAGCCGGCCGTCGAAGACCGAGCGGCCGGTCCTGGCCGCGCGGGCCGTGAAGGCGTCGAGCCGGCGCTGGGTCACCACGGGGTCGTAGGCGCCGTTCAGGCGGTTGCGCACCCGCTCCAGCACGGTCTCCCCCGGCAGGATGCCGGGCACGAACAGCCAGAACTCGCAGCCCACGCTGAAGTCGACGCTCGCGCCCTGCCTGCGCAGCCGCTGCGCGACGCGGCCCGTCTCCGCGAGGTGTTCGAGGATGTCCCGCTGCGGGACGTCGCCCAGGGTGGGCTGCAGCCACACGTGCAGGTCCTGCTCGGCCGCCTCGGCCGCGGTCGCCGCGAGGCGCTCCACCCCGTCGCCGGTGACGTCGACCGTGTCGGCGTGCAGGTCCTCACGGATGGCCCGGATGTCCGCCCGCATCCGCTTGGCGTTCCAGCCCGTGGCCGGGGTCTCGCCCTCCCCCACGGTGTACACGACGCCCCGATGCCCGAGCCCGCGCCGCCGTCCCGTGGCCTGGGCCCGTCCCGCAGGACCGAGCGCGCCCGCGGCGCCGATCGCCGCCATCCCGGCCAGGAACCCGGCCCGACTGATCCGATTCGTTTCCGCCATGCCCCTACCGTGCTGGAGCCGGGCGCGAGGCGCAGTCGGCCGATGGTCTGCAGCGCGGCGACGAAGGTGGGTGAACGGGGCGGGCCTCCGGTCGTTTCGGCGCCCGGGACGCGTCCGAAAGACGGCGCCCGCCCCTCCCCTTCAGCCGATCACGGCCTGCCCGTACGGCAGCAGTCGTACCGGGCCCATGAGGCCGTGGTCCTGGCGGGCGACGGCGCCGAAGACGGTCGGCTGGGCGACCCGGAGTCGGTTGACGAGGGGGGTCGCCACCTCCACCTCGATGACGTTGGCGCCGCGCCGGAGGAGGGGGCCGACGTCGACGACCGGCCTGAGCCGGTCGACGGGTGGCGCGCCGACGCCGTTGACGGTGACGCGGGCGGTGTCGGAGACCTGGCCGAGGTCCAGGTGTGCGCCGTGGCAGGAGGTCCAGTCGGACGGCAGGTCGATCGTCGTCCGGTAGCGGCCGATGCCCGCGGAGTCGGCGAGTTCCGGGATCCGCGACCAGGGCAGCAGCGCGTCGAGGGGCAGCGTGCGGCGGACGCGCTCGGTGCGGGCCGGGGTGGCTCCAGGGCGCCAGTCCTCGACGTCCAGCTGCCACCGGCCCGGGGTGATCGGGGCGGGCACGGAGGGGATGGTCGTGGTGACCGTACGGCCCGAGGACAGCTGTGTCGTGTACGTGCCCGCCGTGGCCGAACGGGCCGTCAGCTTCCGTCCGTCGAACAGCACTTCGGGGGCGTCCGTGGCGAGGGCGTGCGGTCGGGCGCCGTTGCGGTCGGCGAAGAGTCCCGGACGTCCCAGGGCGACGATCATCACCTGCCCGGGCTGGAGGGCGACGCGCACGGTGACGTCGCCGCGTTCCTCGGTGTACCGGGCGATCCGCGTGACCTCGCCCGTCCAGGGGTCCAGCAGGTACGGGACGGTCGCCGCGCCCCGCGTCCGGCGGGTGTGGCGCAGCGTCACCTCGTGGTCGATCGCGGCCACCGGCGGTTTGACCGTCTCCGCGTGCTTGCCGTTGCAGAGGTAGTAGAAGTCGGCGTCACGGGTGACGCGGTGTGCGTTCAGGAGCGTGGACGCGGTGGCGTGGCGTACGTCCGGGGTGACCCCGAGACGGGTGAGGGCGTCGCCCACGGCGGCCTTGTCGGTGATCCTGGCGACGTTGGGCAGGCTGAGCAGCCGGGCGAGGAGCTCGTGCAGCCGGTCGGTGTCGCCGTCGTCCGGGACGCCCGGGGTCAGCGGCTGGTCGAAGGCGCCGAGCAGGACGATCGGCAGCCCGTCCTCGGCCAGCCTCAGCAGGCGGAGCGCGTCGGCCGGGGCGAGGGTGGGGGTGGAGCCGTAGAAGAAGTCGCCCTCGACGAACAGGGCCTTGTAGGCAGGTCCGTTCGGGGCGAGCCGGCCGCCGGAGACGGTGGCGCTCGGCAGGTCCAGGAGCGGGCCGCTGAGGAACTGGTGGGTCCAGCCGAGCGGAACGCCGGTCGCGGTGAACCAGGAGGCTCCGATGCCGGTGGCGGCGTAGCCGGTCTGCCGGAAGACGGCGACGTCGGCGCGGGCGGTCCCGGACTGGAGCACCCCGTGCACGCGGCCTAGGTAGGCGGCGATGTCCGGCAGGTGCTGCCAGGCGGGCTGCCGGGGCCCCCACGATTCGCCGTAGCCGGGGCCGCCGTTGTACGGGCTGAAGGCGGCGAAGCCGGGCCAGCTCGCGCCGGGGGCGGTGGCGTAGGAGAAGCCGTGGACGACGGTCTGGTTGACGCCGGCCGCGTAGGCGCCGCCCATGGTGCGCAGGAAACGGTCCCAGGTGGTGCTGTAGGCGGTGCCGTTGTAGGCGCCCGCCTCGCAGGACAGGACGGTGTGGCCCGCCATGTCCCGGCCGCCGGCGAGGCAGCGGAAGTCGTCGAGGTTCTTGAAGCCGAGGGACTCGCCCTCGGGGATGTCGAGGATCGCCGCCGAGGCGATCGCGTCGGTCTGCAGGCCGTAGGGCTGGGCGCGCAGGGTCATGCCGAGGGAGTGGGCCCAGTCCCGCAGCGCGCGGACGTGGTGGCGGTTGAACAGGTCCGAGAAGGTCTCCCAGAAGTCGTGCCGGATCTGCCGGGTCAGCTGCGCCTCGAAGGCGAACACCTGGTTGCCGCCGCTCAGGACCAGGGCGGGCAGGTACGGCAGCAGGGGCCTGCCGGTGTGTTTCTCGAAGGCGTCCGGCAGTGACGTCGTCCAGGTCAGTCCGTCCGTCTCCAGTTCCACGGAGTCCTCGAAGAAGGCGCCGCCCGCCACCTTCAGCAGGCCTCGCAGGGTGGGCGTCAGCAGGTGCCGCTCCCAGTAGTCGGTGACGGCTGCGGCGCCGGCCGGGTCGAGATGGTCGACGACGTAGGCGGGCGGGGCGGAGTGCGGGCCGGACTCGGGCTGTTGGCCGCAGCCGCGGGTCCAGTAGGAGATCAGCACCCAGTCCCCGGTCTCGGGCGCCGTCCACGTCAGGGCGCCGTCCACGTCGACGGTCGAGGTGAGGTCGCGGACGCTGGAGGGGTCGAGTCCGGTCTCCTTGCGGGTGGAGTTGGCCGGGTCGACACGGACGGCCTGCACGGCGAGGAGCCGCTGCCGGGTGACGCCGGCGGCGGGGGCGTGCGCGGGCGGCGGCACCGGGCCCCGGTAGGTGGTCCCGGCGGTCAACGAGGCCCGGCCGTGGACGAGTTCCTTGGCCGCCGCCTCGTCGTCCGGGGTGACGCCGGGGACCGCGACGGGCCAGCTGGGGCCGAGGGTGAGGTCGATGGTGAGGCCGCGTCTCGCGGCGCGGCGCAGGGCGGCCTCGACGCCGTCGCGCCATGGTCTGCTGCCCCAGCCGTGGTGCGCGGTGTCCAGGACCGACTTGTCCTTGACGCTGTGATGGACGGCGGCGATCTCCGCGCCGCCGAATCCCGCGTCCGCGATCTGGTCGACCTCGCGGGCGATCTCGTCGGCGTTCACCAGACCGTCCGGCCACCACCAGCGGAACTTGGGGCGCACCGCACGCGCGGGGTTCGCGAACCAGTCGGCGGCCGGTCCGGGTCCTGCGGCGACGTCCGGCGCCGCCAGGGCGGGAGTGCCCGTGCCCAGGGTCGCGGCGATCCCGGCCGCGATGCCCGCCGTGGCCCCGGCGGCGAGAACGGCTCGTCGTGGCATGCCGTCGACCTGCGCGACCTGATCCTGCATGAGCGCCCCCTGGTCATCGTCAGCGGTGTGCGCCGCCGAGCTTTTGAATCGTTTCAATCACTCTTGACGCGGGAACGCTAAGCCCAGGCTCCGACCAGGGTCAAGATCTACGACATCGCGGGGCGGCAGACGGACCGACAGCCGTGACAGGCCCACCGCAGCACACCGCCGCAGTCTCCGAGCCGGAAACCGGCCAGCGGAGTCGGACCGGTTGGCGACGGCAGCGGCGGCGGCAGCGGAGTCCCACGACGGCGGGGGCGGCGGAGACGATCAGCTCAAGCTGTCAGATCCGGCCGCCGGTGAGCCGGGTGAGGGGGCCGTGCGGATGGCGGGCGGCGCGACGCCCCGCGGCGTACGAGGCGGCCGTCAGGGCGGACAGGCCGGCGCCGACTCCGGCGGCGACCAGCTTGCGGTGCGCGACGACCGTCCAGGCCGTCCTGGCGGTCGCGGCGACCTGCCCCGAGGTGGCGACGATCGCCTGGCGGCCCGCCTCGACACCCCGAACGGCTCCGTGCGCCGCGCTCTGCACGGCCCCGGTCGTCGCCTCGGTCGAGCGCTCGACCCCGTTCTTCGTGGCCGATGCGGCGTCGTCCGCCTTGGTCGCGGCGTTCTTCGCGGTCCGGGCAGCCGGAGCGGTCGCCTTGTCCGCGGTGCGCCGCGCCTTGGACGCGGTCGGCCGCTCCGCCGCGGCCTCTTCGTTCGTCTTCTTGTTCGGTTCAGTCATGGACATCGCGTTGCCGCTCACTCCGACGGCAAACTCGTCCGTTCGCCCTTCGTGGACACCGGGCCGCCCTCGACCAGATCGGCGATCAGCTGCCCGCCGGTCACCGTCGGGTCGTCCTTGTGGGCCTCCCACCGTCCGAACGTCTGCGCGGCGGCCTCGGCGAAGGCGGCCGGTACGTCCACTCCCCGGCAGGCCCGGGCTATCTCGCGCATCTCCGGCTCCCACCGCCAGGCCCGTGGCCCGGCGGCGGCCAACTGCTCGATCCCGGCCAGTGGGGTGCCGGGCAGCAGCTGCTCCGCCAGTTCGAGCAGGTCGTCCAGCACCCCATGACCGTCGGCCAGCGCGCAGGCGTGGGCGGCCAGGGCGTACGAGATCTTGTTGTACGCGGCGAACGCCAGCTTGAGGGCCGACGCCCGCCCGATCGGCCCCGCCAGGGCGACCGGGGTCAGTGCCGTGCCGTCGAACAGGGCCGCGACCCGTGCCACGGCCGTGTCGTCGCCCGAGAGGTACAACCGGGTCGTGCCCGCCTCGCGCGGGGGCGGTCCGGTGATGCCGCCGTCCACGACCGTCACGCCGGTGCCGTCGAACACCTGGGTGATGTCGGCCATCCCCTCCGGACTCACCGCGTTGGCATCGACGTAGACGCCGCGAAAACCGGCTGCCGCCACCTGTCGGGCGACGTCGAGCGCGGCGGCGGGCGGACACACGCTGAGGACGACCTCGCACGTCCGGGCCAGTTCCGCGATGCTGCCGGTGGGCCGCAGCCCGAACTCGGCGGCCCGCCGCCGCGTCGCCTCCGACCGGCCTTCCGCCAGCCACCGGACCCCGGCCCCCGCCGCCACGGCCTGCGCCGCGACCCGCGCTCCCATGGCTCCGGGGTGCAGAATCCCCACGTCTCGATGCCCCATGTGCGGACACTAACCCGCCGGACGGCTTCGTCACGGCCGGACCAGTCCACGCAGTTGCCGCTCGTCCCCCGTCGCGCCTGCGGGATCAGACGCCGCCCGGGACCGTGCCGCCCTTGAGGCGTTCCAGGTCGGAGGGGCGGACCTGGATCACCATGACCGCGATCAGCGCGGCCAGGACCGTGAAGATCGCCGCCATGACGAAGGCGGCCGAGACGCCGGCGGTGAGGATCTCGTCGGACCAGGGGGCGGGGAGCTGCCCGGTGCGCTGGAAGCGCAGGCGTTCGGCCGGGGTCGCCTGGCCCAGGTAGTCGGGGATCTGCTGGTCCGCCTCGTTGCGGCTGGCCGTGCCGTACACCGTGACCAGGATGGACAGGCCGAGCGAACCGCCCACCTGCTGGGTGGCGTTGAGGAGTCCGGAGGCCGCGCCGGTCTCCTGCGGGGTCACGTTGGACAGCGCCATCAGGGTCAGGGACACGAACTCCATGCCCATGCCGAGGCTGAAGACCAGGATCGGGCCGAGGACACTGCCCGCGTAGGTGGAGTGGACGTCGGTCAGGGTCAGCCAGGACAGGCCGGCCGCCGCGAGGATCGCGCCCACCACCATGAAGGGCTTGGGGCCGAACCGGGGCAGGAACCGCGAGGCCAGCCCGGCGCCGACCGCGATGACCGCACTGACCGGCAGGAAGGCGAACCCGGTCGCCAGCGGGCTGAAGTCGAGCACGTTCTGCACGAAGAGCGTGAGGAAGAAGAACATGCCGAAGATCGCCGCGGCGAGGCACAGCATGATCCCGTACGTGCCCGCCCGGTTGCGGTCGGCGAACATGTGCAGGGGTGTGATCGGTTGCCTGGACCGCCGTTCGACCAGGACGAACACCGCGAGGACGACGATGGCCGCGCCGAACGACGCCAGCGTGAGCGCGTCCCGCCACCCTTCCTGCGCGGCCCTGATGAACCCGTACACCAGAAGGACCATGCCCACGGTGGAGGTCAGCGCGCCGGTGAGGTCGAAGTGCCCGGGGTGGCGTTCGGATTCCCTGATCCAGCGGGGTGTGGCGAGGGCGATGAGCAGTCCGATGGGGACGTTGACGAAGAGCACCCACCGCCAGTTCAGCCACTCGACGAGGATTCCTCCCGCGAGCAGGCCGATCGCGCCGCCGCCCGCCGAGACCGCGGCGAAGACCCCGAAGGCCCGGTTGCGCTCGGGTCCTTCGCGGAACGTCGTGCTGACCAGGGAGAGCGCGGTCGGGGAGGCGATGGCGCCGCCGATGCCCTGCAGAGCGCGCGCGGCGAGGAGTTGGGCCTCGTTCTGGGCGAGTCCGCCGAGCAGGGAGGCGAGCACGAACAGCAGGACTCCGAAGACGAACATGCGCCGTCTGCCGAGGATGTCGCCGGTTCGGCCGCCGAGCAGCAGCAGGCCGCCGAAGGTGAGGGTGTAGGCGTTGACCACCCACGCCAGGCTTGTGGTGGAGAAGTCCAGGGAGCGCTGGATGTCCGGCAGCGCGATGTTCACGATCGTGATGTCCAGGACCACCATGAGCTGGCACGACGCGATGACCAGCAGCGCCATCGCGTTACCGCCACCGCCTTGCCGGGCGGTGGTCTCGGGTGCTGAGGTCGGCTGCGGAACGCTGCTCATGACGTGTCGCCCGCTCGGGAGCGGGCCCTGGGGAGGAGTCAGTGAACGGGCGCGTCCACTGTCGGGTCCACCGTTCGACGGTACGCCCGAGGCCGGGCCGTCACCACTCGATCACCGTGTCCGGCGGGCCTCGGCGGGTGGGCCCGGCCGTGCCAGGACTCCCCTGTTGTCCTGGCACGGCCTCGGCTGTCGCGGTTGTCGGCGTCCACCGCGGTGATCACCAGGATGCGGGAGAGACGCCCGGTGTGTCGTTGGCCGACCGTCCACACCTGCTTGGCGGAGCGTCCACCGCTTCGTCCTTCGCTGCGTCCTTCGCTTCGTCCTTCGCTGCGTCCTCCGCCGGCGCCGTGGGCGGCGGGACTGAGCGGTAGGGGGTCTGCGCCTCGTTCAGCGCCTGTTCGCGCAGTTCACTGGGCGGGAGGCCGTAGGCGGTGCGGAACGCCCGGGTGAACTCGGCGGCGCGGGGAAAGCCCCAGCGGGCGGCGACGGCGTGGATGGGCAGCGCACGCAGCCGGGGGTCGGTGAGCTCGCGGCGGGCGTTGTCCAGTCGCTGGTCCCGGATGTAGGAGGCGACGGTGAGGCCTTCGGCCTGGAACAGGCGGTAGAGGTAGCTGCGGGAGATGTGGTGCGCGGCGGCGACCGTGGCGGGGGTCAGGTCCGGGTCGCCGAGGCGCCTGCGGATGAACGTCTTGACCTGGAGGGTGAGGGAGCGGCTGTGGATCTCCGGCGCGAGCCGGAGGTCGGCGTCCGCTGCTTGCGCGAAGAGGGCCGTGACCAGGTCCGCGACGACCGTGCCCAACCGGGGTGCGTCCGAGGGCTGGTAGGGGGAGGTGTCCGCGACGAGTTGGAGGAGCAACTGCGAGAGCAGCGCGCCGATCCCTTCGCGGCCCGACAGGAGGCTCCCCAGCACCCGGTCCGCTCGGTGCCCGGGCACCGCCACCAGGGCACGCGGGACTTCCAGGCCGACGATGGTGACGGAGTCGGAGCCGGTGAACACGTCCCACGACCGGGAGGAGGAGTTGATGTGGAAGTCGTTCATCCGGTAGGCGGCCTGCTGTCTGCCCCAGTCGGCGGCTCCCTCGCCCTTCAGCAGCAGGGAGAGGTGGTAGGTCTCGGGGTCGGACTGGCGGACGAGTTTCGGCGTACGGCGGAAGACCAGGTGGTCGAAGGCGGCCGGCCACACCGTCACGTCGCCCAGCCCGATCACGCGTTGAAAGCCGTGGTAATCCGCGGCGCGGTCGCTGGTGAGGTGCATGGGGGCGTGGGTGTTGCCCATGCGCTCCGCCCACGCCTCGAACCGATCGCCCACCGGCAGGTCCCTGGTGCGGAACACCGACTCATGCAACACAGAGCAAGTCAATCACACCGCGCATGCGGGTCCGATCGGCGATGCGACCGCTCCGGGCTTGCTACTGGAGAGTCATATTACTGAACCGTAACCTACCGACCGCTACCCGAGGTAACCGAACCCCGGCTACGGTCCTGACAGTTCGTCTAAGAGCGGTGCGGGCTGCGGTGGGCGACCGCGGTGTCGTGCCGCTCGGTCGTCACGGCCCGTACCCCACCGGGCCGTCCGTCACCCGAGCCGCAGACGAAGGCTCGGCCTCCCCCTTTCCGGAGGTCCGCCATGCCCACCCCCACCCGCCTGCTGGCCGCAGCCGTCACCGCGGCCGCCTGCCTCGGCGTCACCGCCGTACCCGCCGACGCCACAGCGCAGTCGGACGCCGTGGTCTCGCGCGGCGTCACCATCCCCACGTTCTACAACCCGCCCGCCACGCTCCCGGCGGCCGACGGCGCCCTGGTCCGCTCCGAGCCGCTGCCCCTCGCGCTGAGCCTGCCGGGCGTCGACGGACCACTGCCCGGCACGGCGACCCGGCTGATGTACAAGTCCACGGACTCCGCCGGCCGGCCCATGGCGGTCACCGGCGCCTACATCGAGCCGTCGGCCCGCTGGACGGGCAGCGGAGCGCGGCCGCTGGTCGCCGTGGCCCCCGGCACCATGGGCCAGGGCGACCAGTGCTCGGCCTCTCTCGGCCTCGAACACCCGCTCCTGGTCAACGGCCAGACACTGTCCGTCGGTTACGAGGACCTGGCGATCTACCGTCTCCTCGCCCGGGGCATCGCCGTCGTGGTCACGGACTACACCGGGCTGGGCTCGACGGACCGACTGCACACCTACGTCAACCGGGTCGACGAGGCGCACGCCGTCCTGGACGCCGTCCGCGCGGCCCGCGCCCTCGACGGTACGTCGCTGAGGGCCGGCTCCCGGGTGGCGCTGTTCGGCTACAGCCAGGGCGGCGGGGCCACCGCGGCCGCCGCCGAACTGCAGCCCTCCTACGCCCCCGACGTCACCCTCGCCGGAACCTATGCCGGGGCGCCGCCCGCCGACCTGGTCTCCGTCACCAAGGCCATCGACGGCAGCGATCTGGCCGGAGCGCTGGGCTGGGCGGTGAACGGGTTCCTGGAGTCCGACCCCGCTCTCGAGCCGATCGCCGACGCGCACCTCAACGCGGCCGGCCGCGCCGCGCTCAAGGACCTGTCGACGATGTGCGTGGGCGACGCCCTCCTCGCCTACAACTCGGCGCGCAGCACCGCCTGGACGACGGACGGGCGGTCCATCGGCGCCGTCGTCCAGTCGGAGCCGGCGCTGAAGGCGTTCCTGGCCGACCAGCGCATCGGCGCCCTCGAACCGACGTCTCCGGTGCGGCTGGCGACCGGCACCGCCGACGATCTGGTGCCGCACGCGCAGGCGCGCTCGCTCGCGGCGGCGTGGTGCGCCAAGGGCGCCGACGTCACATACAAGCCGGTGATCCTGCCGAACGTCGGCCGGGCCCTGATCAACCACTTCACGCCGCTGCTCGTCGACCAGGGCGACGCGATCTCCTGGCTCACCGACCGGCTCAACGGCCGACCGGCCCACTCCAACTGCGCCGCCCTCCCCCTCCTGCCGTGACCTCCCGAGCCGGGCGGCGCCGCATCTAGGCTGGTTCCATGACCGAGATCGAGGTGGTGGAGCTGCTGGTGTCGGCGTCGCACCGGTTCGCGGGGCGGCCCGCGTCCGGGCCGTCGGACGGCCCGGACGACGAGCTCGTGCGGGAGGTCCAGGTCCGTCGCGAACTCGGGCTGGTCGGCGACCGCTACTTCGGCCGCCCGGCCCACAAGGACGCGTCGGTGACCCTCATGTCCGCGGAGAACCTCCCGCGGCACATCGACGCGGCCGTCGGTCTCCCGCAGACGCGCCGGAACGTCCTGCTGCGCGGCGTCGACATCGACGCCTACGTCGGCTCGACCGTCGTGCTCGACGGCGCGGCCGGCCCCGTGGCGTTCGCCGTGAACCGCCCGGCGCGGCCCTGCGCGTGGCTGGACGTCACCGTCGGCCCCGGCGCCCAGCGCGCCCTGCGCGGAAAAGGGGGCGTGCGGTGCATGCCGTTGTCGGACGGCGTGCTAGTCCTGGGCCGGGCTACGTTCGACGTCGTCGACGCGTCCGCCGTCCGGGCCTGAGACCGGAAGGGGCGGGACGCCTCATCGGGCGTCGGTCAGGCCCAGTCGGGCGACGATCCGTTTGCCCACCGGCGCCCGTACGACCTCGAAGTCATCCGCCACGGCCCGCACGATCTCCAGGCCGTGCTGGCCGACCCGCGTCGGATCCGGTGCGCGGGGCGCCGGCAGCACCGGATCGCTGTCCCAGACGGCGATCTCCACCGTGCCACCGGTGACACGCAGTTGCAGCAGGACCGGCCCGGGCGCGTATCTGAGGGCGTTGGTGACCAGCTCGCTCACCACGAGCTGGGACAGGTCCACGGCCCCCACCGACACGGGCGGACCGCCCGGGCGCCGGACGCGGGTGAGGAAGTCGCCCGTGAGCTTCCGCGCCCGGGCGATACAACCGTCCTTGCCGTCCAGTGCCACCGTCGTCTCGGCAGGGGTCCCGTCGGATGC
This sequence comes from Streptomyces sp. NPDC051677, assembly GCF_044453465.1. Taxonomy (NCBI): domain Bacteria; kingdom Bacillati; phylum Actinomycetota; class Actinomycetes; order Kitasatosporales; family Streptomycetaceae; genus Streptomyces; species Streptomyces sp. NPDC051677. The sequence continues at coordinate 88,791 of NZ_JBITCT010000012.1, read as the reverse complement.
GGAAAAACCCTGGTCGGGCGGGACACCTGCCATCCGGACCGCCTTCACTACCCCGTTCATATCGGCGCGACTACCCGCGAACACGCCCCCTACGCCCCCCTACGCCCCAGGCGCACCACTCACCCGCTCACCGTTTCGGCTACTGTCCGCTGCGTCGTCCCGGCGGTCGTCCCGGCCGTCGTCCTGGCCTGCCGCGGCCTCGTCCCGGGCTCGGCGCGCCGCCGCAAACCTGGCCGACACGGCGAGGGCGCCGGCCGCGCCGGCGAAGACGAGGACGAGCGTGTTCGTCGTGTCGTAGGCGCCGCTGCTCTCGTAGGCAGTGCCGTCGTCGAGGACGCAGTCGAAGCCCGGCGGGAAGTAGGAGGCCCGATGGGTGACGAGGCGCAGGACGGTGTCCCGCGGGACGTCCTGCCCACGGCAGTCGGGCGCTGGAGACGAGTCGGCGCCGGACTGCGACTCGTGCACGGACAGCGCCACCGCTCCGGCGCCCAGCAGATAGCAGCCGACGGCCGCCGCGACCGCCATGCCGGCCGACCAGCGCAGCAGGTCCACGGCCCAGTCCGGCCGCCGTCCGGGAAGGGCGGCGGAGATGAGCTTGACGACGATCGCGATGCACCACAGGGGACTTGCGAACAGAACCGCCATTCCTGACAGGGCCAGCACGGATAGGGACTCACCTTCTGTCGTGGACTTCTGTAACGCTTTTCGCGCCGCGTTCCAAGAACAGGTGTAGTGCCTTTGACGAACCCGGTGGAAGGAGACGCCTGTGGCTGGCGCGGAACGGTTACGGAGTGGGCCCGCCGCGGCGGTGCGCGACCCGGAGCTCTTCGAGGAGTTCTATCGGCGCCACGTGGACGCGGTGCTGCGTTTCGTGGCCCGCCGGGTCGACGACCCGCACACCGCGGCCGATCTGACGGCGGAGATCTTCCTGACCGTCCTGCACTCGGCTCACTCCTACCGGCCGCACCTCGGCAGTGAGACGGCCTGGCTGTTCGGGATCGCACGCAATGTGGTGTCGTCGGAGCGTCGCCGGGTCGCCCGGGAGGCCGAGCGCGACCTGCGTTTCTCCGGGCGGAGGCTGCTGGAGGCCGACGACATCGTCCGCATCGAGGACAGACTCGACGCGGAGAGCCCGGGGCGGCGCGCCCTCGCCGCGCTGGCCAGGCTTCCCGAGGGCGAGCGGGCCGTCATGGAGCTGATCGCGGTGGACCAGCTGACGGTCACCGAGGCGGCGGCCGCGCTGGGCATACGCCAGGTCACGGCCCGCGTACGACTGCACCGGGCGCGCAAGACGCTGCGCAGGGAGGCGGACGCCGAGACCGCGGAGGCGAACCCGACGGCCGCCGGAACGAGCTCCACGCAAGCCACGACGCCGGACGCATCGACGCTGTACATCGCAAGGGGGGAAGCATGAGCACGAGGCCGACGTTCGAGGACCGGCTCCTGGACGAGCTCAAGAAGGAGATCGAGCTGCGCGAGGCCGGCGTGTCCCGGACCGAACCGACCGGGGTCGGAGCGGGCCGGGGCTGGACGAGGGCTGGCTGGACGAGGGTTTCCGTGCTCCGTCTGCCCGCTCCCCGCCGGATGGCCTTCGTCGCGGCGGCCTGCGCGGCGGCCTGGCTCGGCATGGCGGTGGTACCCGGCTCGTCGGCCGACTCGGCGGCGTTCGCGGTGGAGCGGCACGGGGACGGCACCGTCGAGCTCACCGTCAAGGACCAGACCATCGGGATCGACGCCCAGCGCGAACTGGCGACGAAGGTGCGTCCGTGGGGCATCGAGGTGACGATTGACGTGTTGGCGCCCGGCTATGTCTGCGAGCGCAGCAAGTTCACCCCGTTCCCGGTGATCGAAAGGCGAACCGGGAACGTGGTCCCCGGCATCGCGATCAAGGCCGGCTGGGACTTCACCTTGCGCCGGGGCAATGTGCTCGCCTTCGAGAACATGAAAGGCATGTCGCGGCCGCGCGCGGTCGAGCTCTACGCGAGCAAGAGCGAGGCCAAGCCCTGCGTTCCGCTGAAGCTCACGCTGCCCGACGAGTAGGGCCCGTCCCGGCTCACAGCACACCTCAGCGAACGCTTCACCGCACCCCTCACCGCACAGAACCCGGTCTGCACATGGAATCCCCGCTCGTCATCCGTCCATCACCGGAGCCGTCACCCTCCGCGATCACCCGGTCACCCGCCTCGCGCTTGGGCTGGCTCGACGCGTTGCGCGGGATCGCCGCACTCGTCGTGGTGCTCGACCACTCGTCGTCGGCGTTCCTGCCGGAGTTCCGGCGGGAAGTGATGCCGCAGTTCAACCTCGGCCGGTACGGCATCATGGTGTTCTTCCTGGTGAGCGGCTACATCATCCCCGCGTCGCTGGAGCGCCGGGGCTGTGTTAGGTCCTTCTGGATCGGACGGGTCTTCCGCATGTACCCGCTGTGGGCGGCGGCCGTCACCGGGTTCCTCGTCCTGAATCTCCTCGGCATCGCCGAACTGCGCGACGGCCTGGGCCGACAGAGCCTCGCCACCGTGGCCGTCGCCCATGTCACCCTGCTCCAAGAGCTGCTGGGGACACCGAGCGTCCTGGTCGTCCTGTGGACGCTCTCCTACGAGATGGCCTTCTATCTGCTGGTCGTCGCCCTCTTCACGGTCGGTCGGCACCAGCGGTCGGCGGCGGTCGCCGTCACCCTCGCCGTGCTCGCCGCCGTGAGCGCGACAGCGCGGGTCACGCTGCCGGCCTCGGCGCTCTCCGGTGCGGTCGGCGCCGGCCCGCTGATCGCGCTCACCTCGGCCGCCATGGTGCTCGCCGTCTGCTGCGCGAGCGCCGGGTCTCCCGCGCTGCGGGTGGCCGGCGGGGTGCTGGGCGGGGTGTCCGCGCTCGTGCTGGTCGCCTTCAACGGCACGGTGCCGATGTGGGAGGGGCTGGTGATCCTCTCCGTGATGTTCCTCGGCACCGCCGTCCACCGGGCCGAGCACGGCCAGAGCAGTTGGCGGCGCACGGTCGGCATCGCCGCGGTGGTGCTCGTGTGCGCCGTGGGGAGTGCGTACGGGCAGGGCGACGACTCGCATTTCACACGGCGGGGCTGGATCCTGGCGTTCCTGCTGGCCGTGCTCACCTTCGGCGCGGGACTGGCCGCGCGCCACCGGCGCCTACCGCGCCGGCTGATCGGACTGGGAACGATCAGCTACTCGGTCTACCTGCTGCATCCCGTGCTGCTGGCGGTGACCGACGGCACGATCGGCCGGTGGCGGCAGGACAGTCCCGTGCTCGAGCTGGCGTTCTTCGCCGTGCTGCTGCCGCTGTGCGCACTGACCCACCGCTACGTCGAGGTACCGGGCCAGGCATGGGGCCGCAGGCTGGCGCGACGCTGTCGGCCGGACCCGCCCAGAGCCGCTCAGCCGATGTGATAGCTGTCGCCGTACACCTTCCAGTCCAGGGGCGGGTCCAGGTCGAGGTTGCCCTTGCGCAGGAACACGCGCTGGGCGGTGTCGACGCGGCTGGTGTCGCTGTGCGCCTCCTCCTGCTTCATGGCCCAGACCCGGGCGTCGAGGAAGGCGTTCAGATACGTCGTCTCGTCGCCGCCCTGGGCCGGCGGCTTCGCCTTGGTCAGCGCGCGCCGCCGGATGTTGCGGAAACTGGTGGAGTCGCTGCCGTCGCCGTGCATGACGATGGCGTCGTAGTAGGCGAACTGGCCCAGGACGCGCAGCCCGTCCGTCTTGCCCTGCCGGACGGCCGGGTTGAAGTAGACGCGGTCGCGTTCGTCGTTCTGGGCCTGCTGGAACGCCGTGTCCTGGGCGGCCTTGCGCCAGTCCTTCGGGTAGTTCGGGTCGAGGCCGGCGTGCGAGTCGGTGCCGTTGACGGCGCGCAGGGCGGGCAGGTACTTGGCGAGGACGTTGCCGGGCTTGCGGTCGGCGTAGAGCTGTACGAGGTCGAGCATGTCACCGGTGCCGGAGCAGAAACCGATGATGCCGGCGGTGTAGCCGCGGCCGTCGCCGATGTCCTCGATGTACCGGTACTGCGCCTTCCAGTCGAGCGAGGAGTTCTCCGCGCTCGACACCAGTTTCATGGCGATCTCCTTCTTCGCCGGGTCGTCGAGGCCCTTGGCTGCGGGGGCCGCGGTCGCCGGGTGGGCGCCGAGCAGCGGGGCGGCCGCCAGGGCGCCGGTGAGGGCGAGGAAGAAGCGGCGGGAGGTGGGGGCGGGGCCGTCGACCGGCCGGGACGTGTGCACCACAGTGGCTCCAGGTGAGGAGTGGGGGGTGGGTGACTCTGCACTGCGACTGACAGGAAAGTTTCCTATCAGGGCCGGGCGACAGAAGTAACCCATCGAAGCCATGTTCGTGCGATCGAACAAACTGACCCGCTGTCACGCGGGCGCAGAGCTACAGGAGTCGGATCACGACGGAGACCAGGAACCCGGTGAGGCCGATGTGGAAGATGACCATGCAGACCCACTGCGACGCGGGCATACGCCAGGACGCGGCGTTGAGGATCTCCCACTCACTCACCGCGAAGGCGGCCAGCACCAGGGCGAGCACCTCCCACAGCACATACCACCAGCCCGACGGGGTCGCCCCCGTCGCACCGTCCATCGCGGCCGGGATACGGGTAGCGCGACCCAGCAGGAAGAGACCGAAAAGCAGCTTGTGCCAGCCGTGACGGACCGCCGGCGCGGTGGTCGCCGCGTGAGTGACGGGTGTGGATCCTGTAGACATTCGCACATTTGATCACCCTCCCGCGATGGAAGCCACCGTTCCGGTCGCCGAGCAGCCGCCCGCCCCCTTCCTGTGCGATCCCTTTACGCAAGTGTCATGGCCCTGTAACTTCCGTTCGCAAGTTCGCAAGTCCTTTCAGGAAGTTGCCGGTTGTTCTTTCATGGCGACTCCCTTCCTTCGCTGCCCGCACCGGGAGAGGCCATGAGCCGCGCACCGAAGACGTCCCGTAGACGCACCCCGCCACGTCCGCTCGCCGTCGCCGTGGCGACGGCCGGACTGTTCGGACTCCTCACGGGACCGTCCGACTCCGATCCCGTCCCCCTTCAGCCGACCGCTGCCGCATCCAACACGGCGACCGTCTTCTACTACACGAAGACGAAGAACTGGCCCGCCGCCTACCTCCACTACGCCCCCGACGGCGGCTCCTGGACCACCGTCCCCGGTGTGCGGATGGAAGCCGCCTGTACCGACTGGGTGAAGCAGACCGTCGACCTCGGCTCGGGCACGGGGCTGCAGGCCACGTTCAACAACGGCAGCGGCACCTGGGACAACAACGGCGGCAACAACTACGCCCTGGGCACGGGGACGGTCACCGTCAAGGACGGGGTGATCGCCCACAGCGACCCGTGCGCCGACACCGGCTCGGGGTCGGGGTCGGGGTCGGGCAACCAGGCGACCGTCTACTACTCCACGGCCGCCACCGGGTGGACCACCGCCAACATCCACTACGCCCCGGCCGGCGGTTCCTGGACAGCCGTCCCCGGGGTCGGCATGGAGAGCGCCTGCACCGGCTGGTGGAAGCGGACGCTGGACATCGGCACGGCCACGTCCCTCAAGGCCGCCTTCAACAACGGCAACGGGGTCTGGGACAACAACAACAGCGCCGACTACACGATCCCGCTGGGCGCCACGACCGTGAAGGACCGCACGGTCACCTCCGGCGCCGCGAACCCCTGCGCGACGGAGGCCCCCGACACGGAACCTCCGACGGCCCCCGCCAAGGTCACGGCGAGCGCCACCGGCACGTCGGTGGTGGTGAGCTGGGACGCGGCCACCGACAACAAGGGGGTGACCAAGTATCAGGTCACCCGGACCGGCGGCGCCTCGGGAACGGTGGTCACGGATGTCGGCTCCACGGTCCTCTCCGAGTCGGGGCTGGAGGAGAAGACCGCCTACACGTACACGGTGAAGGCTCTCGACGCGGCCGGGAACACCTCTCCCGCCTCCACCCCGGTGACGGCGACGACCGGCGAGCGCGCCCCGGCCCCCGCGTCCGGCGCCCCGCTGGGCACGGACCCGCGCAAGGACCCCATCTACTTCGTGCTCACCGCCCGCTTCTACGACGGTGACACGGCCAACGACCGCGGCGGCAGCCAGCACGTCAAGTCCGGGAACGCGGCCGACAACGACCCCATGTTCCGCGGGGACTTCAAGGGCCTGGTCGACAAGCTCGACTACATCAAGGCCCTCGGCTTCTCGGCGGTCTGGATCACACCCGTGGTCCTCAACCGCTCGGACTACGACTACCACGGCTACCACGGCTACGACTTCTACAAGGTCGACCCGCGGCTGGAGTCCGCCGGCGCCTCCTACCAGGACCTGATCAACGCGGCCCACGCCAAGGGCATGAAGATCTACCAGGACGTCGTCTACAACCACAGCTCGCGCTGGGGCGCCAAGGGTCTGTTCACCCCGACCGTGTACGGGGTCCGGGACACGCAGTGGAGCTGGTACTACGACGAGAAGGCCGAGGGCTTCGAGTACGACGGCCTGACCGTGGAGCCGAAGTCAGGGAAGTCGTACTACAACGGCGACCTGTGGTCGACCGCCGAGCCGACCGGCAACACCTGCCTGAACTGGGGCAAGCCCACCGGAGGCAAGAGCGCCGAGGGCTACACCCTCTACAACTGCCAGTGGCCGAGCCCCACTTCGGGCATGTTCCCGAAGGCGTACTACCACCAGTGCTGGATCGGCAACTGGGAGGGCGAGGACTCCCGGTCCTGCTGGCTGCACGAGGACCTGGCGGACTTCGACACCGAGTCGACGCCCGTGCAGAACTACCTGATCGGCGCCTACGACAAGTACATCGACATGGGCGTCGACGGCTTCCGGATCGACACGGCCGTCCACATCCCGCGCGTCACCTGGAACCGCCGTTTCCTGCCGGCCATCTACGACCGGGTCACCCAGAAGTTCGGCGCGGACGCGGCACGGAACTTCTTCGTCTTCGGAGAGGTCGGCGCCTTCGTCAACGACAAATGGAACCGCGGGTCCGTGAACCACTCGGCGCAGTTCTTCACCTGGAAGGAGCGCAAGGAGTACAGCGCCGACGACGAGAAGGCGGCCATCGAGCAGTTCACCTACGAGAACGACCTCGGCACCGGAAATCAGCCGACGTCGGCCAACGCCTTCCTGAGCGGCAACAGCTACCACACGCCCGACCGCAGTCTGTTCTCCGGCATGAACATCATCGACATGCGCATGCACATGAACTTCGGTGACGCGCAGAACGCCTTCAGCAACGGCAAGGATTCTGACGACAGCGTCAACGACGCGACCTACAACGTGGTCTATGTGGACAGTCACGACTACGGCCCGAACAAGTCGAGCACGCGCTACAGCGGGGGCACCGACGCCTGGGCCGAGAACATGGCGCTGATGTGGACCTTCCGCGGCATTCCGACGCTGTACTACGGCTCGGAGATCGAGTTCCAGAAGGGCAAGCAGATCGACTGCGGGCCGACCTGCCCGCTGGCGTCCACCGGGCGCGCGTACTTCGGCGACCACCTGGCCGGTTCCGTCACGGCCTCGGACTTCGGCACGGTCGCGAGCGCGAGCGGGACGATCGCCACGACCCTGGCCCAGCCGTTGGTCAAACACCTCCAGCGGCTCAACCAGATCCGCCGGGCGGTGCCGGCCCTGCAGACGGGTCAGTACTCGACCGACGGGATCAGCGGCCAGATGGCGTTCAAGCGCCGCTACACCAGCGGGAGCACGGACAGTTTCGCGCTGGTCACGGTCACCGGTGCGGCGAGCTTCACCGGCATCCCGAACGGCACGTACAGGGACGCCGTCACCGGCGATGTGAAGACCGTCTCGAACGGCTCCCTGTCGGTGGCCGCACCCGGCAAGGGAAATCTGCGGGTGTACGTGCTGAACGGGCCCGGAAAGGTCGGCGCCGACGGACCCTATCTGAAATAGCATCGAATACGGCCGCCCGTTTATCCGAGAGTGCACGGCTTTTCGACTGGCAGTGCACTCCCGTTTTCACACCTGCGACGGACATTCTGGCGTGATCACATCGCGTGTTTCCGATCACCGTTGACGCCTCGTCGACCCGGCGGCTCTACTCGTTTCCGATTCAGCGTCACTTCCCTTGCGATGGAGGTATTCCATGAAGATGTTCGGGGCACTGAAAAGGAAGATCGTCAGCGAGAAGAGCCTCAAGGCGTACGCCTGGTACCTCTGGTACTGAGCCGCCGTTGAACAGGTGAGAAAGCGTGTGCGCCCGCCGTCGCCGGTGACGGGGACGGCGGGCGCACACCGCCCAAGGTCCGTCGCTTCGATGTGGAGACACCATGCCGTCGTCGCTCTCTCTCACCCAGCGCCGCAGAGTCGAATTCGCCCCGCGGATCCGTTCCCTGCTGGACGAACACCTCGGGGACGAGGTGTTCCGGCTCGATTCCGGCACGGTGGGCGTCGGCTCGGCCGGACTCATCGAGCAGGTCATGGCGAGCCGGCCGGCGAACGACTTCGAACGGCCCACCTTCAAGCCCCTGCTCGGCCGGGCGATCCCGCGGACCGAGGCCTCGGCCTTGATGCGGGCCGTGGGCCAGGACGTGCGTGCGGCGCTCGCCGAACCCACCGATCTGTCCGCCGACCTCTCCGGGACCTGGCCGCGGGTGGCGCACACCTACCTGCGGGACACCGTCTTCGGGCGTGACCCCCGCCGGCTCAAGGTTCTCGTCGACCGGCGGCTGGAGTGGACGCCCAAGCTGACCTGGACGGTCATCGGCGTGGGGGCCGGACTGCCGGGCCGGGGCGGGGCGCTCGCACGCACCTCACGGCTCGGCGCGTGCACCGCCGACGCTCCGACGTACGGAGAACGGCGGCACGCCATGGGCATGTACCGCCGGGCCGCGGCTCCGGTGTGCTTCACGGTCGCGGCACTGGTCGCGAACGCGCTGTGGCTCGGGGCCCCCTTCGCGCCCGGCACGCCGAACCGGCACATCGTCCACGAGTCGCTGCGGCTGTTGCCGGTGTCCTGGAACGTGTTGCGGGTCGCCTCCCCCGAGTTCACCGCCCTCGACGAGCGCATCGGCGCCGAGGACGACGTCCTCATGCTGCCGCTGCTGTCCCACCGAGACCCCGCGCTGTGGGACGACCCCCATGTCTTCCGCCCCGAGCGGTGGCACGACCTCGACCCGGACACCACTCCCGGATACCTCCCCTTCGGGCATGCGAGCGAACGCTGCTGGGGACGGCACATGGTGCTGCCGCTGGCGGAGCGGCTGCTCGACATCGCCCGGCACAACGGACTCGCACCCGACCCCCGGCAGACGGCGGCCAGGGTTCCGCTGGCCGGCCTGATGGGTGTGGTCGACGTACGCATGCTCTCCAGGTAGCGAAGAGCAGGGGGAGTTCATGGGCCGGATGGTCAGGGGGTGCCCGGGGCATCGCCGCGCCAGTCGAACCGGCGATCGGCGGCGCCGCGCCGCTCGTACAGGGCGTGGCCGCCGGGCCCGTAGCGGCCTATCTCCGTGGTCAGCGCCACCTCGCGCAGTTCGTGGTCCAAGCGGTCCGTGATGTCCAGCAGCAGCCCGTCCAGCGGGCCGCCCACCAGGTGCGCGTACCGGCGGTCCGGGCGGGGGCCGGCGTCGTCGTGGTCGGCGCCGTAGACCCGGCCCCGCAAGAACTCAACCTCGTCCATGACCAGCAGCTTGTCATCCACCACTGACAACGGCCCGGCGCCGTCGCGCTTCGGCCTCCGGCGGCGTTCTTCGGCCAAGACGGTGGCGGAAGCGTGGCGTCCGAGGGCATGTCCCGACTCAGCGGGTATCCACCGCTTACACGTCGTTGTGTGAGGGGTGGGGGGGCCGACCCTGATGGCACGCAGGCGGGAGCGGGCGCCGGCCGGGGAGTCGGCGCGGGTCCGGCGTCGGCGGACCGTGCGTGAGCTGCGGGCGTCGGGCCGCGACGGGCCGCGATTACCCGAGGTGCTGCCGGCCCTCGCCGTCCTGCTCGTCGTCGCGTGCGCCGCGGTCGCCGGAGTCGCACTGGTCTCCCGTACGTTCGGCGGCCCGGCCGGCGCGCTGCTCCTCGTGCCGCTCGCGGTCGCCGCCGTCGTCGTACGGCGTCGGTCCCGGCGGCCGGCCCGGCGGCGCGGTGGGTACTACACCGCCGAGGAGTTGGCCGAGTTGGACATGCCCGCGCTGGTGGTCGCGGTGGCCCGGATGCTCCGGCGGGACGGGTGGCGGGTGCTGCCGCCCCCTCGGCACGACGCCCTCCATCTCGCCGCCCGTGACGGCCGGGGTCTGCTGCTCGACGTGGCGTTCCGTCCGGTGGCCGAGCCGCTGCCCGACGAGGAGTCGGCCTGCTCCTGCCGGGCGCGGATGCGGGCGCGGGGCCGGGCCGGTCCCGCGCTGCGACTCGTGGTGCACCGGGGCACGTTCACGCACCGGGACGAGGTGTGGGCCGCGCGCGAGGGCCGCACCTGTCTGATCGACGGCCCCCGACTTCGACTGTGGGCGCGCGGCACTCCCCTGGCCCAGGTCGCGGGCGGGGTCGTCCCCACGCCTCGGCGTACGTGAGGCCCGGCGGCCTCGGCCGCCCGGTTCCGCCGTCCGCGCACGCGCGCCGCCGCCCGGGCCTCGTGAGACCCGGGCGGCGGTGTGGGGCGGTCTGCGGTCAGGGAGTGAGCTGCCAGCGCTGGATGTAGCCCGTGTCGATGGACGCACGGTCCTGGACGCGCAGCTTCCAGGTGCCGTTGACGGGCTGCGCGGAGGCGTCGACCGTGAAGGTCTGGTCGACGTTGTCGGCGGAGCCGCCGCTGCGGTTGAGCAGGGAGTAGACGGTGCCGTTGGGCCCGACGAGGTCGACGGTCAGGTCACCGCGGTAGCTGTGCACGATGTTGACGTAGACCGAGGTGGTGGCGGAGGCGTTGCCGTCGCGGCCCGCGATGGTGACCGGGGACTCGACGGCGGCGCCGTTGTCCGGGATGTCGACGCGGGTGGCGTTGGCGTAGATGTGGGCGATCCGCCAGGTGAAGGTGTCCGAGACGGACGCTCCCGTGCTGTCGGTGACCTTGAGGGTCACGTCGCTGCTGCCGAGGGTGGTCGGCGTGCCGGAGATCAGTCCGCTCGGGCTGATGCTCAGACCGTCGGGCAGCCCGGTCGCCTCGTAGGTGAGGCCGGCGCCCGTGTTGGTGGTGTACGCGTCCACCTGCAGGCTGACGGCCTGGCCGACACCGCTGATCTGGTCGGCGATCGGGGCGACGTTGACGCCGAGGGCTATCCGGCTGCCGACGTTGATGCCGGCCCAGGCGTCGGCGACGGCGAGGTAGGTGGGGCTGTACGCGCCGAAGAGGTCGGCCGCGGCCGACAGGGTGGCGGTGCGGGCGCCCGCGTAGTTGGTCGACGAGGTCATGTACGTCGTCAGCGCCCGGTACCAGATGGCGGCGGCGTTCTCGATGCCGATGCCGGTGACGGCCTGGCCGTCGGAGGTCGGGCTGTCGTAGGCGACGCCGTTGACGGTCTTGGCGCCGCTGCCCTCGGAGAGCAGGTAGAAGAAGTGGTTCGCGGGACCCGAGGAGTAGTGGACGTCGAGGCCGCCCAGGCTCGAACTCCAGTTGTCGGCGGAGTCGCCGTCCTTGGAGGGCTTGTCCATGTAGCGCAGCGGGGTGCCGTCGCCGTTGATGTCGATCTTCTCGCCGACGAGGTAGTCGCCGGGGTCGGCGGCGAGGTTCGAGTGGAACTCGACGGCGGCGGCGAAGATGTCCGAGGTCGCCTCGTTCAGACCGCCGGACTCGCCCGAGTAGGTCAGGTTGGCGGTGGCGGCGGTGACGCCGTGGCTCATCTCGTGGGCGGCCACGTCGAGGGCGGTCAGGGGGTGGGTGTTGCCCGAGCCGTCGCCGTAGGTCATGCAGAAGCAGCTGTCCTGCCAGAAGGCGTTGACGTAGCTGCTGCCGTAGTGGGCGCGGCTGTAGGCGGCGACGCCGTCGTTGCGGATGCCGTTGCGGCCGTACACGTCCTTGTAGTAGTCCCAGGTGGCCGCGGCGCCGAAGGCCACGTCGACACCGGCGGTCTGGCGGTTGGACGGGGTGCCGTCGCCCCAGACATCGTTGTCGTCCGTGAAGAGGGCGCCGGTGCCGGAGGTGCCCTGGTTCAGGTCGTACGTCTTGTGTCCGGCGCGGCCGCCGTCGGTGAGCTGGTACGTCGATCCCGACAGGGTCGTGCCGAGCGGGACCGTGCCGGTGTACTGGCCGGTGCCGGTGCCGGTGTGCACCTTCTCGGCGGCCAGGAGCTGCTTGCCCGTGGTCGCGTCGGTGACCACCTGGAGTTCGCTCGGCGTGCCGTCGTGCTGGACGCCCTTGACGACCGTCTCCCAGGCCAGGACGGGCTTGCCGGCGCCGGCCCAGACGACGAGGCGGGGCGCGTTCTCGGCCGCGGAGCCCTTGACCTCGGCGCTCTTCGCGGCCGCGAGTGCCTTGCCGGTGGCGTTCGAGGCGGAGAGCTTCGGGGTGAGGGAGGGCAGGGTGAGGGTCGCCCCGCTCGCCTTGGAGACGGTGGTGCGGCCGTTCCTGAGGTGGACGACGAGGTCGCCGCCGAGGACGGGCAGTCCGGCGTAGGTGCGCTCGTAGCGGGTGTGGGTGGCGCCGTCGGCGTCCTGGATGACGTCCCTCACGACGAGCTTCTCTTGGGCGCCGAGGGCGAGCTGCCGGGCCGTGGCGCCGGCCGCGGTCTGCGCGCTCTTGATCAGTGAGGCGCGGCGGGCCGGTGCCAGGGGCGTCGCTGCGGCTCCCGCGCGGGGCGTGGCGGTGATCTTGGACGGGCCCGGGTCGGCCGGGGCCGCACCTGCGGCGCCCGTGGGGGCGCCCAGGGCCAGCAGGGTGCCGATGGTCGTCAACGCGAGGGCGGTGGCGCGTCTGCGCCGGAGGGTGGGGCGGTGTCGCCGGGACAACGGGTTCTCCTTCTGTGCGACGGTCGGCCGGTGATGGAGGCCGAGGTGGGGCGGGCCGGCGGGGTGGGGCCGGTCCGGAGCGCTGCACGACAGGCGGGTGGAAGGAGGTGGGGGGTGAATGACAGGTGCGCCGCATGATGCGGGTGTGAAGGAATGGTGAACTTCGGCAGCAGAGTGGCACTCCGTGCACAGGTTTGTCATGTGAATGCCAAGACAACGGCTTGAATTGACCATGACTTTCTGGGGATTCGGTCTGCTCGGCGCACGTTTTCGGCCGGGGCTGCGCCGCCCCCTCCCCGGCAGGACGAAGGCGCCCCATCGCCGCAGAGGCTTGGACGACGGCCGTTCGAGTGGTCGCGCCTCGCTCGCCGTCGTAGCGTCGGTAGAGAACCCCACCGGGGCACGGCACACCGGCGGGTTCCGGATCGGGCGGGCGGGAGCGGAGATGCGACACACGACGAGAACAGCGGTCATGCTGTGCGCGGCGCTGGGCCTCACGGCGGCCGTCGGCTCGGCCTCGGCGGCACCGGCCGCGTCACCGCCCACGGTGCGCGAGGCCGCGGTGCGGCAGGCCACGGATCCCGTCCTGGTCGACTGCTTCTCGCACGCGCAGGTACGGCCGACCGCCTTCATCCTGGCGTGCGGCGACGGCAACAGCCGACTCGTCTCACTGCACTGGGACAGCTGGGGCCCGGGCTCCGCGCGTGCGACCGGAGTCAACGTCGTCAACGACTGCGACCCGTACTGTGCGGCGGGCGCCTTCCACCCGTACGCCGTCGTGGTGAAGCTGGACCGGCCGCAGCCCTGGAAGAAGAACCCGCAGGTGCAGCACTACAGCCGGATCAGCCTGACCTACCCGGGCGCCAGGCCGGCGCAGTTCGCGCGTGTCGTGACGTACCCCCTGTGGAACTGAGCCTGTTCCGGCCGTACTGTCACACCAGCCTGCCATGATCGAGGCATGACACGGACACGGACACGGGTACGGCGCCGACACGGCGCCCCGGTTCTCCTGGCGCTGCTCTTCCTCACGGCCGGGTGCGCCGATCCTTCCAGCGACCCCCGGGCCGCCGGGCCGTCGACGGCCGCGCCCTCGCCCTCGGGCTCGGCGAAGGGCTTCTGTCCCCCGCCCGAGGACACACGCGCGACGCCGTCGCCGTGCATCAGCTACGGCTGGGACCAGCGGGTCGCCGAGAACCACGCCTACCGTCAGCCCCAGTCCATCACCGATGAGCAACGGCAGGAGGCGCAGCCCCGGGCGACGGCGTTGGCCGCCGCCCTGCAGAAGCTCGCGGCCTCGGGCACCACCCTGGACGGACTGCGGACCGCCGCCGCAGACGCGCTCGGTCTGCGGGCGAAGGAGATCGAGGTGCAGGGCGACTTCCTGGACCCGCTGCACGACGTGCTCGTCGGGGGCGGCGAGGGCCGGGTGTGCGTCAACGGAACGGTCGACAGCAGCGGTCACGCGACCGCGGAGGTCGCCGGGCGCACGGTCGAGGGGACCTGCCTGCCCGGGCTGGGCGGGCACTGACCTGCGGCGGGGCCGGTCAGTCCAGCAGACCGGCCGCCACCGTCGCCCCCAGTTCCCACGCGGCCGCCACGTCCGCCTTGCCGGGTTCCCCGGTGACCGTGACCGGCTCGGCCGCGCGACGCCAGCCCAGGCCCGTGGTGATGGCCTCGATGCCGCGTACCGCGCCGGTGACGTCGTTGCCCCCGTGCACGTAGTAGCCGAAGGGGCGGCCTCGGGTGGTGTCGAGGCACGGGTAGTAGACCTGGTCGAAGAAGTGCTTGAGCGCGCCCGACATGTAGCCCAGGTTGGCCGGGGTGCCCAGCAGGTAGGCGTCGGCGGCCAGGACGTCGGAGGCGGTGGCGGCGAGGGCCGCCCGCCGCTCGACGCGGACGCCTTCGATCTCGGGCGCCGTCGCGCCCGAGACGACCGCTTCGAAGAGCGCCTGGCAGTTGGGTGAGGGGGTGTGATGGACGATCAGCAAGGTGGCCACGGCACGGAACCCTGCCCGCTCCCCCGGGCCGACCGCAAGCGGCGACGCGCGCGGCGTCGGCGTTCACCCCGGGCCGGCTGCCGGGGTGACGGTCTCGGTGGCGCCGTCCGGGAAGCGGATCTCCAGAACGCCGTCGGAGACGGGGACCGCACGGGCTCCCGGCCGGGTGTCCGCCGAGAGAAGCGGGTCGGCGGTGAGCACCACCAGCGTGGCCAGGAGGAGCGTGCCGCCCGGGTGCGGTGTGGTGAGGACCGGGACGGCCGAGTGCTCGCCGTAGGCGTTGTGGCCGCGGGCCCGCGCCACCTCGGCGGTGGCGTCGTCCCAGCCGAGCAGGCCGACGAGGGCCGAGGCCAGGCCGTCGGCGCGGCGGGCCTGCGCCCAGGCCTCGCCCGTCTGTGCGGCGGGCGGAGCGTCGTCGCAGGCCACCGCCCAGCCGCCTTCGCGGACCGGCGTGCCGACGGGTGCGGCGACGCGGTGCACCCGGACCTCCCACGGTCCGTGCACCACGCTCACGGTGGTGATGTGCGGGCGCTCGTCGCCGTCCGGGCCGAGCGGGGCGTGCCAGGACGCGGCGTGCCGGCCCGCCGCGTACAGCGGGTGGATACGGCCACGGCGGGACGGGCCGGTCGGGGTCAGCAGGGCGATGCGGTTGTCGGGTCCTGGTGGTTCGCCGGGGGGCGGGGTCTGGGGTGCGGTGGCGGAGGAGTAGGCGAAGCCCGTGTAGTGCGGACTGTCGTCGGACGCGGCGGGCGGGGGCGGGAGCCGGTCGGCGCCGTGGTTCACGAGGCGGACGATCCCGTCGGCGGCCGTGGAGTGCAGCAGCCACCCCGGTGCGGGCAGGGCCAGGTGCCGGTCGGCGGTGTCGACGGGGCCCGCCTCCTCGCGTGCCGTCCACACCGGGTGGTCGGCGGGCAGGAGCAGACCGAGGAAGGCCTTGCTCGCCCAGTACGGGGACGCCGGCCCCGAGTACGGCTGGGTGACGGGAAGGTAGGACCGGTACCAGCCCAGTGGCAACAGGCCTTGCTCGTCCGGGACTTGGCGGTCCGTGAAGTGTTTCAGAGCGCCCGAGGCGAGGCGGCGGGTCCGGCCGGGTGACAAGGGGGTGGCGTCGGCGAGGAGGCCCGCCCAGAGGGGGGCGGCGACGGCGTAGCGGTAGGTGAGGGAGCGGCCCTGGTGGACGGGGGCGCCGTCGGAGCCGAAGAAGTACTGGTGGACGCCGAGGAACTCGCGCAGGCGGGCGCGGTGCACGGCGACCCGGGCGGGCTCCGCGCGGGGGCCGGCGACGCGGGCCCACAGGGCCGGGTAGAGGTGCAGGGCCCAGGCGTTGTAGTAGTCGAACTTCCGGCCGTCGCCGTCGGTGTACCACCCGCCGCCCCGGTACCAGTCGTCGAGGCGGTCCAGGCCCGCGTCGATCTCGGCGCGCTCGTGCGGACCGCCGACGGAGGCGAGGAACTCCTCGACGATGACCTGGAACAGCCGCCAGTTGGAGTCGTTGGCGGTGGCGCCGACGAAACCGCCGAGCCAGTCGATCGCCATCTCCCTTGTTCTGTCCGGCAGCCGGTCCCAGATCCAGGGGCGGGTCTCGTGCAGGGCGAGGGCGACGGAAGCCGCCTCGACCATGGGCTGGGAGCGGTCGGCGATGGGCGGCCAGTGCTCCGGATGGCGGGGATCGACTCCGGCGGCGAGCCCCGCGGCGTAGCGCTCGACGAGGTCGTCTCCGGCGGCTCCGTCCGAGCCCGCGATGCGGAAGGCGGCCAGCAGGAACGAGCGGGCGTAGCCCTCCAGCCCGTCCGACCAGGCGCCGGAGTGGCCGGTGCGGCCGGGCAGGCGGTACTGGGCGAGGCCGGGCGTGGCGTAGGGCCGGAGCGCGGCGAGCAGCCGGTCGGCGGTGGCCTCCCAGTGGGCGCGGGTGTATCCGGTGTGCGGGGACAGGTCGGGGTCGGGGGGCGGCAGTCGGCCGGCGTCGGCCGACAGGTGCGGCGCGGTCATACGGGGGCGGTTCCCTCCGTCGGTCAGTGGGCGCGCCCGGGCGGGGGCGCGGCGACGCTGTCGCGTACGACGATGTGGGTGCCGAGCAGATGGTGGGCGCCTGCGGCGTGTTCGGGGTCGCGCAGGGCGATGCGCACGGCGGCGCGGCCGAGTTCCTCGGCGGGCGTGCGGACGGTGGTGAGGGGCGGGTTGAAGTCCTCGGCGAGCGGTATGTCGTTGTAGCCGACGACGGACATGTCGTCGGGGACGCGCAGTCCGGCCTCGGCGAGGGCGCGCAGGGCGCCGGCCGCGACCATGTCGTCGCCGGCGAAGACGGCCGTGAACTCAGGGCGTTCCTTGAGGAGTTCGGTCATCGCGCGGAGCCCGGCGGCCCGCCCGAGTCCGCAGTCGACGACATGGGCGGCGCTCGGCGGCAGTCCGTGCCCGGCGAGGGCGGCACGGTAGCCGTGGACGCGGGCGTCCAGGGCCGTGTTCCCGGGCAGTCCGCCGAGGAAGACGATCCTGCGGTGGCCCGCCGACAGCAGGTGCCCGGTGATGGCGCGGGCCCCGGCCTCATTGTCGAACTCGACGACCAGCGCGGGGATGTCGGGGTCGGGGGCAGGACGCCCGCACAGCACCAGGCGGGCGCCGGCGGAGTCCAGGGCCTGGGCGTAGTGGGCGACGCGCTCACGGTAGGCGTCGTCCTCGACGACCCCGCCGACCAGGATCACCAGCCGGGCGCCCTCCTCCCGCATGAGCTGCACGAACTCCAGCTCGCGCTGCGGGTTCCCGCCGGTGGTGCCGACCAGGCAGAGCCGGCCGTGGGCGGCGGCCTCCGCCTCGACGCCCTCGGCGACCTGGGCGTAGAACGGGCTGGTGACCTGGCGCAGGACGACGGCGACCGTCTTGCGGCCGCCGCCGACCAGGGCGCGGGCGTTGGCGTTGGCGACGTAGTCGAGGGCGCGGGCGGCGCGCAGGACGCGGGTGCGGGTGGCGGGCGGTACCGGATAGTTGCCGCTGAGCACGCGCGAGACCGTGGCCACGGACACGCCCGCCCGTTCGGCCACCTCGCGGATGGTCACCCGCCCCTGTGTCGTCATGTCGCTCCCCGTTCTGCTCGCTCGTGTCCGCGTCCGCCGCTGCCGTCGCCTCAGGTGTTGGCGTCGTACTCCTCGGCGTACTCCCCGGCCATTCTGTCGCCGCCCCGGGAGCGCCACTTCTTCACCGCCTCGTCGTACTCCGACAGGGGGGCACGGCCGGCGACGACGGCGGTGATCGTGTCGTCCATCAGGGCCTTGAGCGTGGCGCCCTGGGAGGTCTCGGTGCCGGACTTCAGGCCGAAGGAGGCGTTGCGGATCGCGACCGGCGCCACCTTGCGCTGCCAGGTGTGCAGGGCTCGTACGGCGTCGGGGAGGCCCGGCAGGAACAGCACCTGCGGGCCGTCGGCGAGGAAGCGGAACGGCAGGTTGGTGACGTTCTCCACCTCTCCGAGCTTGGTCGCCTGGGGGGAGCCGTCCTTGCCGCGGGTGAAGTGGACGCCCTCCACGCCGAAGTGGACGAGTTCCCACTCCTTGGTCCCGAAGGGGGCCGCGAGGTGGTCGAGGAGACGCAGCAGCATCTGGATGCGTTCCTTCGACGCCTTCTTCAGGATCGTGTAGCCGAAGGAGCGGCGGGCGGCGACGATGCCGCCGGGTGTGCCGTCGACGCTGTAGGGCAGGGCCGGCGCCGGGACCAGCAGGCCTTCGGCGTCGAGGTAGCGGCTCTGGTAGGCGTTGAAGCCGTCCTGGAGGGAGGCGACGGTGCCGTTGAGGAAGAGGGTGCTGAGGTCCACCGGGGAGATCGAGGTGGCGTCGGGGTGGTACGAGCCGTTCTTGCGCAGGTGGGCTTGGAAGGCGACGGCGGCCTTGTAGCGGTCGTCGGTGTAGTGGGGGTGGAAGGCGCCGCTCTTGTCGACGGCCCAGGCGTTCGGGGCGTTGTGGGCGGCGGCGTGGACGGCGTTGCCGAAGAGGGAGCCGACGGAGGCGCCGAGCGCGTACTGCTTGCCGTGGGTGGCTTTCTTCGCCACGGCGGTGAAGTCCGTGGAGGTCCAGCCGTCCTTCATGCCGGCCTCGGTGAACAGGCCCTGGTTGAGCCAGAGGGTCGAGCCGGGCAGCGGGCGCTCGACGGGGACGCCGTAGAGCCGGCCGCCGATGCGGCCCATGTCGCGCCAGGCGTGGGTGGGGATGCCGGCCAGGTTGGGGTAGTCCTTGACGGCCGCGCCGGAGAGATACGGCGTCAGGTCCTCGGCCCTGCGCTGGACGAACTGGGCCTCGCGGGGCAGGGTGACCCCGCTGAAGACGTTGATGACGTCGGGCAGCGAGTCGGGGTCGCCGGCCATGACGGTGGCCATCTTCTTCTGGTAGTCGGCCTGCGGGACCACCGTGAACTCGATCTTCACGCCGAGGGCCTTCTCGACCGCCCGCCAGTACTGGTTCTGCGCGGCCGCCTTGGGCGGGGTGCCGAAGGTGACGGTCAGGACCCTCACGGTGGAGCCGTCGCCGGGCGTCCGGGCGGCCGAGGCGACCAGGGAGGAGGGGTAGGACGTGAAGCCGGCCTGGACGCCGGCGTCGGTGGGGGCGAGGTCGGGGCGGGGTCCGGCGGGGGCCGCGTAGGCGGGCCAGGGGGCGAGCTTCTTGCCCGCGTTGGAGACGTCTGCGTCGTCCGAACCCGTGGAGCAGGCGGTGAGCAGACCGGGGACGGCGACGGCGGCACTCCCCGCGGCCACGGATCGCAGCAGCGAGCGTCGGGACATGCTGGGCATGACGAATGACCTTTCCGCGTGCGGCTCTTGAACGTGCTGGGTGATGGCTCAGCTCTTGACGGCGCCGGTGAGCACGCCCTTGGTGAAGTACTTCTGCAGGAACGGGTAGACGAGCAGGATCGGCACGGTGGCGATCACCAGCACGGCCATCTGGATGGTCTGCGGCGCGTTCACCGTGGCCTCCCCGGTGGTGGTGTCGGTGAGGCCGGAGCCGGCCACGACGTAGGTCCGCAACACCTGTTGCAGCGGCCAGTGGTCGCTCTCGAGGTAGAGCGAGGCGTAGAACCAGGAGTTCCAGTACGCCACCGCGTAGAACAGCCCGACGACGGCGAGCGCGGCCTTCGACAGCGGCAGCACGACGGACCACAGCACGCGCCAGTCCCCCGCGCCGTCGAGGCGGGCGGCCTCGTACAGCTCCTCGGGGATGCCCTGGAAGAAGCCGCGCAGGACGACCAGGTTGAAGACGTTGACGAGCACCGGGAGGATCAGCGAGCCGTAACTGCCCAGCAGGTCCAGCTCCTTGACCAGCAGGAAGCCCGGGATCATGCCCGGCGGGAAGAGGAAGGTGAACAGGATCAGCAGCAGCACCGGCCGACCGCCGAACACCTGGGGGCGGGAGAGCGCGTAGGCGAGGGTGACCGTGCAGACGAGGCTCAACGCGGTGCCGACGAGGGTGACTCCGGCGCTGACGGTGAGGGCGTGGGTGACGATGCCGCCGTCGAGGATGTCCCGGTACGCCTGCAGGGTGGGGTGTTCGGGCCACAGCACCCAGCCGCCGTTCGCCACGACCTCGCGCGGGGCGGCCAGCGAGGTCGACAGGATGACGAGGAAGGGCACGCAGACCAGCAGGACGACCGCGGTGAGGGCGACGGCCTTCGCCGCCTGGGTGAGGGGCCGCGGCTTCTCCATCCAGCCGGGCCGGACGTGGGCGCTCACTTGTAGACCCCCTGTTCGCCGAGGCGATGGGCGACCTTGTTGGCCGCGTACACGAGCAGCGCGCCGACGACGCCCTTGAACAGGCCCGCGGCGGCGGCGAATCCGTAGTCGCCGCCGACGATGCCCCGGTAGTAGACGAAGGTGTCGATGACCTCGGCGGTCTGCGGGCCGACGGCGTCACGCTGGAGGAGCATCTGTTCGAAGCCGACGGAGAGGATGTCGCCCAGCCGCATGATGAGCAGCAGCACGATCACGGGCCGGATGGCGGGCAGGGTGATGTGCCAGAACCGCCGCCAGGGTCCGGCGCCGTCGATCGCGGCGGCCTCGTACTGCTGCTCGTCGACCTGGGAGAGCGCTGCGAGGAAGATGATCGTGCCCCAGCCCGCGTCCTTCCAGATCACCTGGGCCACGACGAGCGGCCGGAAGGCGTCGGGGTTGCCGATGATGTCGACGGTGTGCAGGCCGGCGTCGCCGAGATAGCCGTTCACCATGCCCGTGTCGCCCAGGACCTGCTGAAACAGGGCGACGACGATCACCCACGAGATGAAGTGCGGCAGATACGCCACCGACTGCACGAAGCGGCGGACGGTGCTCCAGGTGAGGCTGTGCAGGAGCAGGGCGAGGGCGAGCGGGACGGGGAAGTAGAAGACGAGCTGGAGGACGGCGATCCAGAGCGTGTTGAGGACGGCGTCCCAGAACTCGGCGTCCTCGAACATCCGCCGGAAGTTGCCGAGACCGACCCAGGGGCTGCCCCAGAGCCCGTCGAACGGCACGTACTCCTTGAACGCGATGACGTTCCCGGCGAGCGCGCCGTAGTGGAACACGAGGAAGTAGGCGAGCCCCGGCAGCATGAGCAGGAACAGCGTCCGGCTGCGGTGCCGCTGAAAACGTTTTCGATCCCTTCGACGCCGCATCGGACGGCGGGATGCGCCACTCTCTTCCGTCTTACTGGGGTTCTCGCGCAGCAGCATCGCCACGGAGCCTCCTCCCCTCGATGGTCGAGTGAGGTGACGTTAAAACGTTTTCAGAGACCCGGTCAACACTTCTGACACAACTGCGAGTTGCGCCCTCGACGCCGACACCCCTCCTTGGGGACGGCGGAACTCGCGGCATGGCACCCTGACATGACGGCTGTTCAGATGTCGGCGACGCGAGGAGTGCGTGGTGCTCACCCGGAGTTCGGCGATGGTGTGCGCGGTCGGCGTGCTGGTCCTGGTCGGCTGCTCCACCGAGGGCGGCGAGAGCTCGGCGGAGCCTGCGGACACCGGGCGCGCCACGGGGACCGCCGCCTCCGCCCCGCCGTCGTCGGCCGCTCCCAGTTCCCCGCCGCCCTCGCCTTCCCCCTCTCCCTCCGCTTCGGCGCCCGCGTCCGCGAGTCCGTCGCCGGCGCCCGTCACCGGCCCGGATCAGAGGCTGGTGACCATGACCGTCAGCGGCGGCTTCGCCGGGGTGAGCCGGGAGGTCGTGCTGCGGGGCGACGGCACCGTCCGGACCACCGACCGGGGCCGGTCCGCGGTGCGCCGCACCACGACGGCCCAGTTCACGAGCCTGCGCACCCTGCTGGGCGATCCGGCACTCGCGGACGTCCCCTCGTTCACCAGGAACACGGGGGCGGCCGACATGTTCCAGTACACGCTTCGGTTCGGCGGCCGTACGGTCATGACGGACCGCTCCGCCGAGGAGCCCGCGCTCGACCGTCCAATCGACGCCCTGGAGAAGTGGCTGCCGGCGAACTGACTTCCGTGTTGGTCACGGATGCGTCCCCGACTCTTGACGACCGTCGTATGACTGCGTAGACATGACAGCGCAGACATGACTGCGCAGTCATGCAGTCGGCGTCTGTCATCATCGGTATGAGCATCCGGCCGTACGGGAGACACCATGACGCGAGGGACAGGGCGGGGCGGGAGTTCCGCCGCGCCGCGCAGCGTGGACGTGGCCCGCCTGGCCGGCGTCTCCCAGAAGACGGTCTCGCGGGTCTTCAACGACGAGCAGTACGTCTCCGCCGACGTGCGCCGACGCGTCCTGGAAGCCGCGGAAACGCTCGGCTACCGGCGCAACAACGCCGCCCGGGCCCTGGCCTCGGGGCGCACCCGCTCCATCGGCGTGGTGACGCTGGGCACGGCCCTGTACGGCCCCGCGTCCTTGCTGATGGGCGTCGAGCGTGCCGTCCGGGACACGGGATACGCACTGCGCGTGGTCAACACCGTGGAGGGCGACCCCGCGGGCATCGCGGGAGCCGTGGACTCGCTCCTCGACCAGGGCGTGGACGGCATCGTCATCTCCGAGCCGATCGACGAGCAGACAGACGACGGTGAGGTCACGCTCCGCGTCGACGTGCCCGTCCTCGTCCTCGGCGCGCCGTCCTCCGTCGAGGCGCCCATGGTGCTGAGCGCGGGCGACGGAGCCGACCAGATGGCCCGCGCCGCCACCGAACACCTGCTGGCCCTCGGTCATGTGACGGTCCATCACCTCGCCGGACCGTTGCGCTGGTATGCCGCCCGGGACCGGCTGGAAGGCTGGCGGAGGACGCTGACCGCCCATGGCAGGGACGTGCCGCAGGTCGCCGAGGGCGACTGGTCGGCCGCGTCCGGTTACGCGGCGGGACGCGAGCTGGCCGCGGACGGCGACGTCACCGCGGTGTTCGCCGCCAACGACGACATGGCGATCGGTCTGATCCGCGCGCTGACGGAGGCCGGACGGCGGGTGCCGGAGGACGTCAGCGTGATCGGCTTCGACGACGTCCCGGTCGCCGCCTATGTCACTCCTCCGCTGACCACGGTGCCGCAGCCGTTCGACGCCGTGGCGCAGGAGGGGCTCAAGCGCCTGCTGCACGCCATCGAGAACCCGGACGCCGAGCCCTTGCCGGCGAGCGACCCACCGGTCGACCTCGTCGTCCGCACCTCGACCGCGCCTCCTCCGCACCGGACGACCCCGGCGCGCGGACGGCGTCCCGCCTCCCGGCCCCGCGGAGGCACGTCCACCGAGCCGCTCCCGAACGGAGGCCCCTCCACCCAGCACTGAAGAACACGGATCGGCTCCACCGAGGCCGACCGAACGCACCCAGCACCCAGCACCATGGCCGTGCGCGTGATCCGAAGGCGAGCCGCCGTACCCCTCGCGCCCGCGTCCTCCCCGAGCACCCCGTCGCCCGCACCACATCGGGCCGCACCGAGCCGCCGCCCCTGAACGCAGCGGGCCCCGAGCGAGGTCCTTCGCACCTTCGCTCCCCCTCTTCTCTCAGTACGTCTCTCAACACGTCTCTCAGTACTTCTCTCAGTACTTCTCTCCTGTCTTCCCTCCCTGCTTCACCACGCCCCCGCACGCCCTCGCCCGGCGTGCCGTGACATTCGCCTCCGGCGGGAGTTCACCATGCCCAGAATCACGTCCTCACCCCTGTCCGGCAGCTCCGCGATGAGCCGCCGGCTGTTCCTCACCACGACCGGCGCACTGTCGCTCGGCGCCGCCCTGACCGCCTGCGGCGGCGGCGACTCGGGCGGCTCCTCCGCTGCCGGCAAGCCGGTCAGCCAGGCCGACATCGACAAGGCCATGAAGACGCCGACCGAGCTGACGTTCTGGACCTGGGTCCCGAACATCGACAAGGAGGTCGCGCTCTTCGAGGCGAAGTACCCGGCCGTCAAGGTCAAGGTCGTCAACGCCGGCCAGGGCACCCCGCAGTACACCAAGCTGCGCACGGCGCTGAAGGCCGGCAGCGGAGCGCCCGACATGGTGCAGATGGAGTACCAGGCCATCCCGACCTTCACGATCACGGGCAGCCTGCTGGACCTGCGGCCGTACGGCGCCTCCGCGCTCAAGTCCACGTTCGTCGACTGGACGTGGGGTCAGGTCAGCGGAACCAACGGCGAGGTCTGGGCGATCCCCCAGGACACCGGCCCGATGGGCATGCTGTACCGGCAGGACATCTTCGACGCGCACGGCATCCAGGTGCCCAAGACCTGGGACGAGTTCGCCGAGGCGGCCCGCAAGCTGCACAAGGCCGACCCGGACGTCTACCTCACCAACCTCGCGGCCAACCAGGTGGCCGCCTGGCACGGCCTGTTGTGGCAGGTGGGCGCGAAGCCGTACGTCACGTCCGGGAAGAGCGACATCACCATCAGCGTCGACGACGCCGCCTCCAAGAGGCTCGGCGCGTACTGGGGCGGGCTCGCGAAGGAAGGCGTCATCGGCGTCGAGCCGGACTTCACCGACTCCTGGTACGCGGCCCTCAACAAGGGCAAGTACGCCACCTGGATCACCGCCGCCTGGGGACCCGTGTTCCTCTCCGGTTCCGCCAAGGCCACCGCGGGCAAGTGGCGGGCGGCCCCGCTGCCGCAGTGGGACGCCGCCAAGCCCAGCTCGGGCAACTGGGGCGGCTCCACCACCGCGGTCATCCGCTCGACCAAGAACCCCATCGCGGCGGCGATGTTCGCGCAGTTCCTCAACAGCGACCCGGCCAGCGCGAAGATGTTCGCCACCGAGCAGTTCTTCTTCCCGGCGACCAAGGCGCTCCTGACGGACCCCCAGTTCACCGGCGACGCACCCGCCTTCTACGGCGGCCAGAAGGTCAACAAGGTCTTCGCCGACATCAGCTCCACGGTCAACTCCTCCTTCCAGTGGCCCCCGTTCCTGGACCAGGCGGCGACCGACTGGACCGAGACCGTCGGCAAGTCCCTCGCCGACAAGTCCGACACCGTCGCCGCGCTCGGCACCTGGCAGTCACGGCTCACCACGTACGCCAAGGGCCAGGGCTTCACGGTCAAGGGGAGTTGAGATGAGCCGTCGCCGGGCGGCAGGACCGCTGTTCGTCGCACCCTTCATGGTGCTGTTCCTCCTGCTCTTCCTCGCCCCGCTCGCCTACGCCGCCTACCTCAGCCTCTTCCAGGAGCGCCTGATCGGCGGAACGGTCTTCGTCGGCCTCGACAACTACGTCCAGGCCCTCAAGGACCCCCAACTCCTGCACGGCGTGGGCCGCGTGGCCCTGTTCTTCCTCATCCAGGTCCCGGTGATGCTGCTGCTGGCGCTGCTGTTCGCGCTCGCGCTCGACAGCGGGCTGCTGCGGCTCGCCCGGGTGATCCGGCTGGGCATCTTCGTGCCGTACGCCGTGCCGAGCGTGGTCGCCGCGCTCATGTGGGGCTACCTGTACGGGCCGGACTTCGGCCCGTTCGCCCAGCTCGGCCGGAAACTCGACCTCCCGATCCCCGACTTCCTCGGTGACAGCTGGATGCTCGCCAGCCTGGCGAACATCGTGACCTGGGAGTTCGTCGGCTACAACATGATCATCCTGTATGCGGCGCTGCGCACCGTCCCCACCGAGCTGTACGAGGCGGCCGCGATGGACGGCGCCGGCTCCTGGCGCATCGCCTGGTCCATCAAGCTCCCGGCGCTCCGCCCGGCGCTCCTGCTCACCCTGCTGTTCTCCGTCATCGGCAGCTTCCAGCTCTTCAACGAGCCGAACCTGCTGATGAAGATCGCCCCGGACGTCATCAGCAGTTCCTACACCGCCAATCTCTACGCCTACACGCTCGCCTTCACCGGCCAGCAGGTCAACTACGCGGCGACGGTGTCCTTCCTCCTCGGCCTCGTCATCGTGGTCGCCTCCTACGCCGTCCTGCTCACCGCGAACCGTCGGAGGACCCCGTGACGACGACAACCCCGGCGACGCCGGTGGCGCCGACGGCGGCGCCGACGGGCACCGCTCCGTCGAAGAGGCGCGCGGCCCGCCGCAGCACTCCCCTGACCATCGCCATGCTGGCCGCGCTGGCCTACTTCCTCCTCCCCCTGTTCTGGCTGCTGATCGCCTCCACCAAGAGCACCCAGGACCTCTTCAACAGCTTCGGCCTGTGGTTCTCGCACGCCCCGCAACTGCTGACGAACATCAAGCAGACCCTCACCCAGGACGACGGCGTCTTCGTGCACTGGCTGCTCAACACGGTGATGTACGCCGGGGTCAGCGCGGTCGGGGCCGCGCTGCTCGCGGCCGCCGGCGGGTACGGGTTCGCCAAGTTCCGCTTCCGCGGCGACCGGGCCGCCTTCAACCTGGTCCTGGGCGCCGTCATGGTCCCGACCACCGCGCTGGCCATCCCGACCTACCTGCTCTTCGCGAAGGCGGGGCTGGTCAACACCCCCTGGGCCATCATCCTGCCCTCCCTCGTCAACCCGTTCGGCCTCTACCTGATGCGCATCTACGCCCAGGACGCCGTCCCCGACAGCCTGCTGGAGGCCGCCCGCATCGACGGCGCCGGGGAGGTCCGGATCTTCTTCCGGATCGCCCTGCGGCTGCTGGGCCCCGGCCTGGTGACGGTTCTGCTGTTCACGCTGGTGGCGACCTGGAACAACTACTTCCTGCCGCTGATCATGCTGAACGACCCGGACCTGTACCCGGTCACCGTCGGCCTCTCCTCCTGGGCCGCGCAGGCGCAGAACGGCGGGGCCGGCACCAGCAGCGACATGCTCGCGCTGGTCGTGACCGGCTCGATGCTGTCGATCATCCCGCTCGTCGTGGCGTTCCTGCTGCTCCAGCGGTACTGGCAGAGCGGCCTGGCCGCCGGCGGCGTCAAGCAGTAACCCCCTTCACGCAACTTCTCCTCCGGAGGTCTCCTTCATGGCGGAACTGCCCGCCCGCGTCCTGTTCGGCGCCGCTTACTACCACGAGTACCAGCCCTATGAACGGCCGGACGAACGCCTCAAGACCGACCTCGACCTGATGGCTGACGCGCATGTCACCGTCATCCGGGTCGGCGAGTCCGTCTGGTCGACCTGGGAGCCCGAGAACGACGTCTTCGACCTCGACTGGCTCCAGCCGGTCCTCGACGGCGCCCAGGAGCGGGGCATCTCCGTCGTCCTCGGGACCCCGACCTACGCCGTCCCGCCGTGGCTGGCCCGCCAGTACCCGGAGATCACCGGCGAGCGGCGCACCGGTGAACGGATCGGCTGGGGCGCCCGGCAGGAGGTCGACTTCACCCACCCGGCGTTCCGCTTCCACGCCGAGCGGGTCATCCGGAAGATCGTCGCCCGGTACGCCGACCACCCCGCGGTGATCGGCTTCCAGGTGGACAACGAGCCGGGCAACGAACTCCTGCACAACCACGGCGTCTTCCAGCGCTTCGTGGACCATCTGCGCGAGACGTACGGCGACGTCGAGACCCTCAACCGCGAGTGGGGGCTCGTGTACTGGTCGCACCGCCTGTCCAGCTGGGCGGACCTGTGGACCCCGGACGGCAACGCACAGCCGCAGTACGACGTCGCCTGGCGCGCGTTCCAGGCCCGTCAGGTCACGGAGTTCATCGGCTGGCAGGCCGACATCGTCCGCGAGTACGCCCGCCCCGAGCAGTTCGTCACCACCTGCATCTCGTACACCCGCCCGGCGGTGGAGGACGACGAGTTGACCGACCGCCTCGACGTCGCCTCCGGAAACCCGTACTACGGCATGCAGGACGCGCTGCAGCTGCCCGATCCCACTCCCGACGGCCACGAGCAGATCTGGCAGACCACCGGCACCTGGGCGCTGTACCAGACCGCCGACTGGATGTTCTCGTCCCGCCAGGAGCCGTTCCTGGTCACCGAGACCAACGCCGGGTCCATCGGCTTCCCCTGGGACAACCGGCCGGCCTACGACGGGCAGTGGCGGCAGGCCGCCTGGGCGCTGGTCGCGCGTGGCGCCCGCATGATCGAGTACTGGCACTGGCACACGCTGCACTTCGGCGCGGAGACCTACTGGGGCGGCATCCTCCCGCACACCGGGCAGCCGGGCCGGACGTACGCCGAACTCGCCCGGCTGGGCGCGGAGTTCGAGACCGCGGGCCCGCTCGTCGCCGGGCTCGAACCGGACGCCGACATCACGATGGTCTACTCGACGCCCAGCAAGTGGCTCATGCAGAAGTACCCGCCGCTCGCCAAGCCCGACGGCTCGCCCGACCCGGCCGCCTACCACCGGATCTTCGACCCCTTCTACCGGGGCGCCTTCGACGCCGGCCGGCAGGTCCGCATCGTGCACGCCCGCCAGTTGCACGACCCGCACGGCGAGCGCGAGGGACTGACGCCCGAGGAGGCCGCCCGCCGTCATCCCGTCCTCGTCGTCCCGGCGCTGTACCTGGCCGCCGACTCGACGCTCGACTGGCTGGCCGCCTACGCCCACGCCGGCGGCCACCTGGTCCTCGGCCCGCGCACCGGGTACGCGGACGAGGAGGCCCGGGCCCGAGCCGAAGCGGCGCCAGGACGCCTCACCGAGGCGGCGGGCGTGAGCTACGACGAGTTCAGCAACCTCGTGCGGGAGGTCCCCGTACGGCCCGCGCCGGGCAGCCCGCTGCGCGTCCCCGAGGGCGCGACGGCGACGCGCTGGGCCGACGGCCTGACCGTCACCGACGCCGACGTGCTCGTCGGCTACGACCACCCCCACTTCGGCCGCTGGCCCGCGGTCACCACCCGTCGCCACGGCGAGGGCCGTGTCACCTGCGTGGGCACCGTGCCCGGACGTGACCTCGCCCGGGGCCTGGCCGAGTGGCTGACACCGTCGACACGCCACTCGTGGGGTCCGCTCCCGGCCTCGGTCACGGCGACGACCGGCGCATCGCCCGACGGACGCCGCGTCCACATCGTCCACAACTGGAGCTTCGAACCCGTGAGCGTCCCCGTGCCCGTGGACCTCTCCGACGCCCTGACCGGCGACCCCGTCCCCGCGGGCGCGGCGCTGGACCTCGGCCCGTGGGACGTACGCGTCCTCCACTCCTGACCCACCCTCGAGGAGGGGCTGTGCAAAGAAGAAGACTCGCCCGAACGCTGGGCGGCGTCACAGCGGCGTCGGCGCTGCTGGTGATCCCCATGGCCACGGCGCAGGCGTACAACCCGACCGGCGGGATCCTGTACCAACTGGGCAGCGAACCGTGTCTGAAGGGGCGCGGCAACTGCGCGATCTACCCGAAGTCGGCGGAGCTGCCGAGCGGGCGGCTGGTCGCGTCGTTCGAGAAGTCCACGGTCGTGCCGGAGACGGGAAGCGCCGACAAGCAGACCCTCCCGGTCTACAAGAGCGACGACCACGGAACGACGTGGCAGCCGCTGTCGGAGGTCAAGGCCCCGGCCTATCTGTCCAGCGACCCCCAGTACGCGAAGTACACGAGCAACTGGACCAATCCGTACCTCTATGTGCTGCCGCAGGACGTCGGGAACCTGAAGCAGGGCACGCTGCTGCTGGCGAGCGTCGTGTCGGGCGACGACTACTACTACAAGGAGCACAAGGCGGCCGACCCGAACTGGACGCCGTCCAACGACGGGGACCGCAGGGACCTGGCGATCGCCCTGTACTCCAGCACCGACGACGGTGCGTCGTGGAAGGTCGTCAACGTCGTCGCGACGGGCGGCTGGCAGGGCGGCAGCGCGGGCGCGGTCGGACAGAACATCGCCGCCGCGAACACGAACAAGCAGGTGGACCCCGTCTGGGAGCCGTACCTGATGGTCTCCAAGGGCCGGCTCGTCTGCTACTACTCCGATGAGAACGACTACACCGGCTTCGACGCGGCCACGGGCGTCGCGACCCTGGACCCCGCCAACGACACCGCCGCGGACTCGCACGGCCAGATCCTCGCCCACCGGACCTGGGACGGCCGCGGCGCCGCGTGGAGCGCCCCCGTCGTCGACGTCGCCGGGCTGACCCAGGACATGGGCGGCGGCAAGACGGAGATCGGCGGCGGACGGCCCGGCATGGCGAACGTCGTCCGTACGACGGACGGCAAGTGGCTCTTGACCTTCGAGTACTGGGGCGGAGGGGTCAACACCAAGTACGTCCTCGCCGACGACCCGCTGAAGTTCTACACCGGCTCCGCGACGGGCACCGGCGTCACCGCCCTGCCGCTCGACGCCGGCTCCCGTGCCCCAGCGACGGGCGGCAGCCCGGTCCTCATCAGGCTTCCCGGCGGGCGCCTGGTCTACAACGCGGCCGGCAGCGGCAACGTGTGGGTCAACGACAGCGGGCGCAGCAACGGAGCCTGGAAGGAGTACCAGACGACCTCGGCCGCCGGTTACAGCCGCGACCTGCAGTACGTCGAGGGCACCGGCCGCATCGCGATCCTCAACAACCAGGGCACCTCCACGATCGCGTACGCCGAGGTCGACCTCGGTCACTCGGACGGCGCCTACTACCAGCTGGTCAACCGCAGGACCGACCAGGTGATCGGCACCGGGAACAAGACCAACGACGCCAACATCGGCAACGCGGACGTGCCCGACGTCCGGCTGGAGGCGCCGGGGTCGGCGGCGAACGCGGACACCCAGTACTGGCATGTGGTGACCGAGCCGAACGGCGGCGTGAGCCTGCTGAACAAGTCGGGCGGCCGGGCCGCGGCCATCTGGACGGGCAACGCGACGGCCGGCCAGAAGATCGGACAGTGGGTCGACAACAGCGCCACCGGCAGCTGGACCCTCGTCAAGACCAGCGACGGGTTCTACCGGCTGCAGTCCGTCAAGAACACGAACCTGTACCTGACCGGTGCGTCCGCAGGCGCGCAGCTGACCTTGCAGAACGCGCTCACGGACGGCTCCCAGGACTGGGAGCTCGTGGAGTAGACGGAGTAGATCACCGCTGGGCGGCCGTGCGCAGTGCGTCCAGCACGTCCGCGTCCGTGAGCTGCTGGAAGTCGTCGTACCACAGGCCCACGGCCATGAAGTGGGCCGGCTGGTGCAGGCAGATCACGTCGTCGGCCTCGGCGCGCAGGAGAAGCACCGCCTCCGGCGCGCCGACCGGCACCGCCAGCACGACCCGCCGCGGCGCCCGCCGCCATACGGATCGCAGCGCGGCGCGGGCCGTGACGCCGGTCGCCAGCCCGTCGTCCACCACGATCACGGTACGTTCTCGCAGGTCGGGGGCGGGTCGGCCCTCTCGGTACAGCGCCTCGCGGCGCCGCAGCTCGGTGCGTTCCCGCTCCACCACCGGGGTGAGCTCGCCTCTGCTGAGGCCCAGCCTGGCGAGGACGTCGTCGTCGAAGAGCGCCTCGTCACCGGTGATCGCGCCGACGCCGAGTTCCTCCTGGAAGGGGGCGCCGATCTTCCGCACGACGAGCACGTCCAGCGGGGCGTGGAGCACCCCGGCGACCTCGGCGGCCACGGTGACGCCGCCGCGCGGCAGGGCGAGCACGACGGGGTCGGGCAGGGCGCCCTGCTCCTGCCGGGTCCGCAGCTCGTCGGCGAGTTTCCGTCCGGCCTGTCGTCGATCACGGAACTGCATGGCGACTGCCGCTCCTTCCGGTCAGTCCTCCCCCGTCTCGGGCAGTCCGCCCTGGTGCCGGGGGGCGGACCTCAGGCAGTCGTCGCACCACTGCTTCGCCGCCTCGGCGACCTGCTCCAGCGCGCCGGGCTCCTCGAAGAGGTGAGTGGCGCCCGGCACCACCTGGATGAAGTGCGGGACATGCAGCCGCCGGGCCGCCTCCTGGTTCAGCCGCAGCACTTCCGGGTCCCGGCCGCCCACGAGGAGCAGGACCGGCGCCCGTACGCGCTCCAGGGCCGCGCCCGCCAGGTCGGGCCGGCCGCCGCGCGACACCACGGTCAGGACCCGCTCCGGCCGCTCCGCGGCGGCCACCAGAGCCGCTGCCGCGCCGGTGCTCGCGCCGAACAGCACGAAGGGCAGTGCCCGGGTGTCGGGCTGGACCGCCAGCCAGTCCAGGACGGCGACGACGCGGTGGCCCAGCAGCGGAATGTCGAAGCGGTACACCCCCGTCGCCGCGTCCTCGACGTCCTCGCGCTCGGTGAGCAGATCGATCAGCACAGTGCCCAGCCCCGCGGTGCGCAGTTCGGCGGCGACCATGCGGTTGCGGGGGCTGTGCCGGGAGCTGCCGCTGCCGTGGGCGAACAGCACCACGGCCCGGGCCGGCGTCGGCAGGACGAGGTCACCCGTCAGCGCGGCGCCGTCGACGGGCGCCCGGACCAGTTGGGAGATCATCGCTCGTCATCTTCTCTCCCCGGCGCGCCGGGGGCCTCGCAGGCCTCACCGGCCCGTCCGGACTCCTTTCGGGTATCCAGACTGCGGCCGCCCAATCGGGGTACTCGGGGCGCCGAAGCACTCTTGCGGGGAGATGACCAGGATGCTGTTCGTCGGGCTGCTCCTGCTCGCGGCCACCGGTGCGTTCACCTGCCTGGTGATCGCCGACAACCTGTCCGGCGGCCCCGAGTACAGCGTGTCGGTGCTCGATCACCACATCGCCACCATGAACACGCTTGCCGTCTTCAGCTCCGGCCTGGCCTTGGCGCTCCTGTTCAGCCTGGGCCTGGCCGTGGCGACCAGCGGGGCCGCCCTGCGTCGGCGCCGCCACCGCAGGCCGCGGGTGGGCGGCACGGGCCGCACCGCGGCGTCGGGCGAGCCCACCGAGCCGGCTGATCCGGCTGATCCGGACGCTCCGGCCGACGCGTCGGGTCGGGAGAGGTGAGGGCGGGCATGGTCGGCGACGGGGACGACGAGATCCAGGCGCGGCGGCAGGGCGAGAGCGGCCATCGGACGGTGCCGCACACCGCCGACATCCGCGTCGACGCATGGGGCACGAGCCGCGAGCGCTGTCTGGTGGAGGCGGCGCTGGGGATGGTGGAGTGCTTCGCCGACGTGACGGCGGTGCGCCCCACCGCCGTGGAGCGGGTCCAGTTCGCGGAGGCCGCCGACGACGATCTGCTGGTGGCGCTGCTGGACGAGGTCGTCTACCGGCTGGAGGTGCACGGCCAGGTGCCCGTCGATCTGGAGGCGGAGGCCATGGACGACGGCCTCGATGTGCGGCTTGCGGTCGCCGCGCTGTCGGACGTGGAGATCGTCGGCTCGGTGCCGAAGGCCGTCGCGTGGCACGAGCTGCACATCGGGCCGGGCCCGTACGGCTGGTCGTGCGCGGTGACGGTCGACGTGTGACGGCCCGGCGGGTGACGGCCCTGCCGGAGTGCCGGGCCCGGTCGGAGTGCCGGGCGGGGTGCTCAGCCCTTCACCACTCCCAGCGGGGTCAGCCGGGCCACCGTGCGGCACAGCCCGGCCCTCTCGCTCGCCGCCACCACCTCGCCGACGTCCTTGTACGCCTCCGGGGTCTCCTCGGACAGCCCGCGCAACGACCGGGGCGCACCGCGATGCCGTCCGCCTCCAGCCGGGCCCTCACCTGCGTCCCGCTGACCATGCGCGCCGCCCGGTGACGGCTCATCACCCGGCCCGCGCCGTGGCAGGTGGAGAAGAACGCGCCGCCGCCGGACACTCCGGCGAGCACGTACGAGGCCGTGCCCATGGTGCCGGGGATCAGTACCGGTTGCCCGAACTCCCGCAGGTCCTGGGGGAGTTCGGGATGGCCGGGCGGGAAGGCACGGGTCGCGCCCTTGCGGTGCACGCACAGCCTGAGGCGCCTGCCGTCCACCGTGTGGGCCTCGGTCTTGGCGAGGTTGTGGGACACGTCGTACACGAGGGAGAGACGGGCCCCGCCGGCGTCACGGAAGACCCGGCGGGCCGCGTCGGACAGCAACTGGCGGTTCGCGCGGCCGTAGTTGGCGGCCGCCGCCATCGCGCCCAGATAGGCCTGTCCCTCCGGGGAGTCCACCGGGGTGCAGGCCAGCTGCCGGTCGGGCACGGTGATGCCGTAGCGGGCCATGGCTCGGTCCATCGCGCGGACGTGGTCGGTGCAGATCTGGTGTCCCAGGCCGCGCGAACCGCAGTGGATCATCACGCACACCTGGCCGGGGGCGATCCCGAACGCCGCGGCGACGCTCTCGTCGTAGACCTCGGCGACCTGCTGCACCTCCAGGAAGTGGTTGGCGGAGCCCAGGCTGCCGACCTGTCCGAGGCCGCGCTCCCTGGCCCGCTGACCGACCTGGCGCACATCGGCGTCGGCGACGGCCCCGCCGTCCTCGCAGCGCAGCAGGTCGCGCTGCTCGCCGTACCCCTCTTCGACGGCGTACCGGGAACCGCCCCGCAGGATCCGCTCCAGTTGCCCGGGGCCGGTGAGCCGCCACACCCCGCCGGGTCCCGCGCCGCGGGGGACCGCGGCGTCCAGGCCGTCCATGACCGCGGGCAGCGCGGGCCGCAGGGTGCGCTCGTCGGTGTCGGCGGCCAGCAGGCGCACCCCGCAGGAGATGTCGAAGCCGACCCCGCCGGGCGAGACCACGCCGCCGTCGTCGACGTCGGTCGCGGCCACTCCGCCGATGGGGAAGCCGTAGCCCCAGTGGATGTCCGGCATGGCGTACGAGGCGGCGACGATCCCGGGCAGGGCAGCCACGTTGACGACCTGCTCCAGTGAGTGCTCGGCGTCGGCGAGCAGGGCGCGGGAGGCGAAGACCACGCCGGGCACCCGCATCCGTCCCCGGGGTTCGATGCGGAAGCGGTAGGGACGCTCCTCGACCAGCTCCATCGCGGCCCTCCAGCGGCTCGCGTGCGCTCTTTCGGGGTACCCGGGCGGGGCCGCCGCCACGCATGCGCGGGAGGGTTACCGTGGGGACATGGGCGGCGCTGTGGTGACGCTGTTCCTGTGCGGCGATGTGATGCTCGGGCGCGGCGTCGATCAGATCCTTGCGCATCCCGGCAGTCCTCGACTGCGGGAGGGTTACGTCGGCGACGCCCGGGACTACGTCCGGTTGGCGGAGTCCGTCAACGGGCCGATACCCGCTCCCGTCGCCCCTTCCTGGCCGTGGGGCGAGGCGCTGCCGTTGCTGGCGCAGGCCGATCCGGACGTCAGGATCGTCAACCTGGAGACGGCCGTGACGCGCTGCGACGCCTTCGCGCCCGGCAAGGCGGTCCACTACCGGATGCACCCGGCGAACCTGCCCGCCCTCACGGCCGCCCGGCCCGACGTCTGCGTCCTGGCCAACAACCACGTGCTGGACTTCGGCCGCCCGGGTCTGGAGGAGACGCTGGACTCGTTGGCCCGCGCGGGCCAACGGACGGCGGGGGCGGGACGCGACCCCGAGGAGGCCTACGCACCCGCCGTGGTGCCCCTTGCGGGTGGCGGCCGGGTGCTCGTGTTCGCACTCGCGGCGCGGTCCAGCGGCGTACCGGCCGACTGGGCGGCGAGCCGGACCCAGCCCGGCGTCTCCTATCTGCCCGAGTTGTCGGCGGACACGGCCGCGGCGGTGGTCCGGCATGTGCGGCGGACGAAGCGCTCGGGGGATCTCGCGGTCGTGTCGGTGCACTGGGGCTCCAACTGGGGGTACCGCGTCCCCCGCGATCAGATCCGCTTCGCGCGCGCCCTGGTGGACGGCGGCGTCGACCTCGTCCACGGCCATTCCTCGCACCATCCGCGCCCCGTCGAGGTGTACCGCGACCGGCTCGTCCTGCACGGCTGCGGGGACTTCATCGACGACTACGAGGGCATCTCCGGCTATGCGGAGTACCGCGACGATCTCCGGATGGCCTATCTCGTCGAGGTGGCGGCGGACACGGGCCGGCTGGCGGGTCTGCGCATGGCGCCCCTGCAGGCCCGGCGGATGCGGCTGGAACCCGCGCCGGACGCGGACCGCGCCTGGCTGCGCGCGACGCTGGACCGGATCAGTGCCGGCGTACGCGTCGCCCTGGACGCCGACGGCACGCTCGCCCTGGTGCGCCCCGCCGCCCCGCGCCGGCGGTGAGCGGTGCGCACGGGGCGGCACTGCGTCCCCTGACGGCGGACAGGAGGCGTGGCGCGGCCGGATCGCGCCGGTCACGGCAGTAGCGTCGGCGCTGTCGTGCGGGCTCACTCCGCGTCCGCGCCCGGTCACCGCCGGTTTCCTGGAGGAGGACGATGACCGAACTGTCGGAACGCGCCGACGAGGACCGCAGCGGCGCCGCCTCCCCGCACTCGCTCGGCCGGACGCTGCTGCGCTGGGCGTCCACGACCGACCACAAGGTCATCGGACGCCTGTACATGGTCACGGCGTTCTGCTTCTTCCTCTTCGCCGGTCTGCTGGCGCTGGCGATGCGCGCCGAACTGGCCCGTCCGGGGCTGCAGTTCACCAGCGCGCAGGGCTACAACGAGCTCTTCACCATCCACGGCACGATCATGATGCTGCTGTTCGCGACCCCGATGTTCGCCGGCTTCGCGAACGCCGTGATGCCGCTGCAGATCGGGGCGCCGGACGTGGCCTTCCCCCGGCTGAACGCGCTGTCGTACTGGATGTACCTGTTCGGCGGTCTGATGGTGGTGTCGGGGTTCGTGGTGCCGGGCGGCGCGGCGGCGTTCGGCTGGTTCGCGTACGCGCCGATGAACAGCAGTTACTTCTCGCCCGGGGCGGGCGGCGACCTGTGGGTGATGGGGCTCGTGGTCACCGGTGTGTCGACCACCCTGGGCGCGGTCAACTTCATCACCACGATCATGTGTCTGCGGGCCCCCGGGATGACGATGTTCCGGATGCCGATCTTCAGCTGGAACGTGCTGTTCACCTCGATCCTGGTGCTGCCCGCGTTCCCGGTGCTCACCGCGGCGCTGCTGGCGCTGGAGTCGGACCGGAAGTTCGGCAGCCACGTCTTCGACGCCACGAACGGCGGCGCGATCCTCTGGCAGCACCTGTTCTGGTTCTTCGGGCATCCCGAGGTGTACATCGTGGCGCTGCCGTTCTTCGGGATCATCTCGGAGATCATTCCCGTCTTCGCGCGCAAGCCGCTGTTCGGCTATCTGCCGATGATCGGCGCGACGATCGCCATCACCATGCTGTCCGCGGTGGTCTGGGCTCACCACATGTTCGCCACCGGAGCGGTGCTGCTGCCGTTCTTCTCGCTGATGTCGTTCCTGATCGCCGTCCCCACCGGCATCAAGTTCTTCGCGTGGATCGGCACCATGATGGGGGGATCCCTGTCGTTCGAGACGCCGATGCTGTGGGCGCTCGGGTTCCTGGTGTCGTTCCTGCTGGGCGGGTTGAGCGGGGTGCTCATCGCGTCCCCGCCGCTGGACTTCCACCTCACCGACTCCTACTTCATCGTGGCGCACCTGCACTACGTGCTGTTCGGCACCGTGGTCTTCGCGATGTTCGCCGGGTTCTACTTCTGGTGGCCGAAGTTCACCGGGAGGATGCTGGACGAGCGGCTGGGCAAGCTGCACTTCTGGCTGCTGTTCCCGGCGTTCCAGCTGACCTTCCTGGTGCAGCACCGGCTCGGCGAGGAGGGCATGCCCCGCCGGTACGCCGACTACCTCCCGTCCGACGGCTTCACGCTGCTGAACACGCTGTCGTCGGTGGGCGCGTTCCTGCTCGGGGTGTCCACGCTGCCGTTCCTGTACAACGTGTGGCACACCGCCCGGCACGGGCGGATCGTCGCCGAGGACGATCCCTGGGGCTTCGGCCGCGGGCTGGAGTGGGCGACGGGGTGTCCGCCGCCCCGGCACAACTTCACGGCGCTGCCGCGGGTGCGGTCGGATTCCCCGGCCTTCGATCTGCACCATCCGGCCGTCGTCGAACGGGCGCGTGAGGAGGGTCTGCGATGAGGACCGAGGCGTTCCTCTTCGGCGGGGTCGCCGCCTTCTTCGGAGGCTGCGCCGTGCTCTACGGGGTGTGGTCGCATGCCGATCCGGCCGGTACGGCGGCGCTGATCGTGGCGTGCCTCATGGCCGCGGTGATCTCGTTCTTCTGTGCTACGCACTACCGGCGCAAGGGCCTGCGCCCGCAGGACCGCGGTGACGCCGAAGTGGCCGACGGCGCCGGGCCGCTGGAGTTCTTCCCGCCCGAGAGCCGCTGGCCGTTGGTCGTCGCCGCCGGGTTCGCCGTCGCCGCGACCGGGGTGGTGTTCGGGCTGTGGCTGTTCCTCATCGGCGTCGGCGTACTGGGAGCCGGGCTGTTCGCCATGGTCTTCCAGTACGCCGGCCGGGACTCCGGCCGGGTGGACTGATCGGCGTCCTGGGGGCGCCCGGACGGAACGTCTCCACCGGCCGGTGGTCGCTCTCGTAGCCGCCGGACAGGGACTGGCGCACCTCGCCGGTCTCCTCGCCCTCGGTGAGGCGTTCCCGCTCGGCGGCCAGCAGGGCATGACACAGGCGGCGGGTGAGCAGGAAGGCCAGGACCGGGCCGAGGACGAGGGCGACGCGCAGGATCCAGGTGAGGGCGTTGACGGAGATGCGGAACGTCTGGGCCACGATGTCGTTGCCGCCGCCGAGCAGCAGGACGCCGTAGAAGACGATCCCGGCGACGCCGAGCCCGGTGCGCACGGGGCGTTCACGCGGCCGGTCGCACAGATGGTGCTCCTGCTGCCACTCCCCCGTGAGCCGCTGCTCGACGAACGGGTACGCGTACAGGACGGTGAAGAACAGCCCGGGCAGGACGACGGCCGGCAGCAGGACGTTCCACATCAGGGTGTGTCCGGCGAGGTTGGTCTCCCAGGGCGGTACGAGCCGTAGCGCGCCCTCCAGGAAGCCGACGTAGAAGTCGGGCTGGGAACCGGTCGACACGACGTCCGGGCGGTAGGGGCCGTACACCCACACGGGGTTGATCTGCGCGAGCCCGCCCAGCACGGTCAGAACGCCGAAGACCATGAGGAACAGGCCGCCCGAGCCGGCCGTGAACTGGGGGACGAACGGTTTGCCGACGGCGTTCGCGTTCGTCCTGCCCGGGCCGCGCCAGTGCGTGTGCTTCAGGTGGAAGACGAGAATCAGGTGGACGGTGACCAGCGCGATCAGCGCGCCGGGCAGCAACAGAATGTGCAGGCTGTACAGCCGGGGCACGATGTCGTGACCGGGGAACTCGGCGCCGAACGCGAACATGCTCACGTACGTGCCCACCACCGGGATGGACAGCATGATGCCCTGCGCGATGCGCAGGCCCGTGCCGGAGAGCAGGTCGTCGGGGAGCGAGTAGCCCGCGAACCCCTCGGCGAGCGCGAGCACGAACAGGGTGACGCCGATGACCCAGTTCATCTCCCGCGGCCTGCGGAAGGCGCCCGTGAAGAAGACCCGCAGCACATGCACGCCGATCGCGGCGACGAACACCAGGGCCGCCCAGTGGTGCACCTGCCGGATGAGCAGCCCGCCGCGCACGTCGAAGCTGATCTGGAGGGTGGAGTCGAAGGCCGCGGACATCCGGACCCCGCTCAGGGGAACGTACCGGCCGTGGTAGACGACTTCGCGCATCTCGGGCTGGAAGAAGAAGGTCAGCCACACGCCGGTCAGCAGCAGGACGATCAGGCTGTAGAGGGCCAGCTCGCCGAGGAAGAACGACCAGTGGTGGGGGAACGCCTTGCGCAGCAGTGCGCCGCCGTCGTACAGCGGCAGCCGCTCGTCGGTCGCGTCGGCGGCCCTGCGGACCGCGCTGTCGCGCTCACCCTCCACGGATCGCCTCCTCCACACCGGTGCTCGGGTCATGCCTAGCCGCGGGCGGGCCGGTCGAGTGCCCGTGCCGCGCCAAACACCCGCGCGACACGGCAGCGGCACCCGGTCGGCCCAACAGGAGGGATGACCGCTCAACTCTCGTATGTCCACGGTCAAAAAGGTGCGGGGATCTTCATGTTCCGAAGCTCCTTGGACCAGTCCCGGAGCACGTCACCCACTCGGGGGACACGCTCCGTACGGTCGGGGCACCAGCGGGGCCGGAGAAGCCCGGGCCCGTGCAACCGGCAGGAGGAGCGCCATGGCGAACGTGGAGATCTCGATGAAGGAGACGATGACCGCGGTGGAGGGGGCGCTGGGGGTCGCCGTCGTCGACTACACCAGCGGCATGGCTCTCGGCACGCTCGGCGGGGGCAAGGACCTCGATCTGAACGTCGCGGCGGCCGGCAACACCGATGTGATCCGCGCCAAGGTCCGCACCATGGAACACCTGGGGCTGAAGGGCGAGATCGAGGACATCCTGATCACGCTCGGCAGCCAGTGCCACCTGATCCGGCTGCTCAAGGGCCGTGGCGGCAGCGGGCTGTTCCT
Organism: Streptomyces sp. NPDC051677; assembly: GCF_044453465.1. NCBI lineage: Bacteria > Bacillati > Actinomycetota > Actinomycetes > Kitasatosporales > Streptomycetaceae > Streptomyces > Streptomyces sp. NPDC051677. The sequence continues at coordinate 48,410 of NZ_JBITCT010000012.1, read as the reverse complement.
CTACCTCGTCCTGGACCGCGAGCGGTCCAACCTGGCGATGGCCCGCCACCAGCTCAAGCGGATCGAGGCCGAGCTCGAGGTGTAGACGACCGGACGGGCCGCGGCTTCGCACGCCCTTGAATTGAAGATTTCTTCATCTCGACACATCCAGATCAACGCATCACACGGGTGTGCGGGGCCCGCAGCCACCAGGATCGTGGCGCAGCACGTCGCGCGGCGGCGCACGGACAGGTGCGCCGCCGCATCATCGAGAACCACGCACCGAGCGCGGCAGGGAGCGAGCGAGTGACCATGCAGGTTCCCCTCTACCAGGCCAAGGCCGAGTTCTTCCGCATGCTCGGGCACCCGGTACGCATCCGGGTCCTCGAACTGCTGCAGGGCGGCCCCGTCGCCGTGCGGGACCTGCTCACCGAGATCGAGATCGAACCGTCCAGCCTGTCCCAGCAGTTGGCGGTGTTGCGCCGGTCCGGGATCGTGGTGTCGATCCGGGAGGGTTCGACCGTCACCTACGCGCTCGCGGGCGGCGACGTGGCCGAGTTGCTGCGGGCCGCCCGCCGCATCCTGACCGAACTCCTCGCCGGGCAGAACGAGTTGCTGGCCGAGCTGCGTCAGGCCGAGCCGCCCGGCGTCAGGTTTCCGTCAGGCACGCCCTGAAGCGCGAGGTCGCCGCACGGACTCCCGGTGAACCCGGTGGCGGCCGAACAGCGGCTCGGACGTCGAACGAAACAGACTGAAACGCCAGGGTTCGCCACCCCTTCCGCCACGTAGAAATATCTACCAGCATGCATATGCCCGGTCGGCGTGCGGCCGGCTGCGGACGGCACACGGAGCCGACATGAGCAATGCGATGTGGACGCGCGGCGTGGAGTGGCTCGCCGCCGCCTCGACAGACCCGCGCAGGTGCAAGCGGGAGTGGGACCAGGGCGACGGGATCGCTCTGCTGGAGGCGGGCCGTTACTGGGACGTGCTCAGCGTGCCCGACCGGCTGGGACTGCTCACCCTGGACCTGCTGTGGCAGGCCTCGCGCCCCGCGCCGGGACCGACGCTGGTGGACACCGCGGCGCACCGGGTGGGGTTCTTCCTGCCGCCCGACCCCGGCAGCCGGTGGATCGGGGCGGGGCTGCGGCGTGCGGGCCGGGGTTCCTGGGTGGCGGTGCCTCCGCCGTACCGGGCCGCCCGGTTCCTGGAGTGGCTGGTTCCGCCGGACGGGACCGGTGCGCTGCACGCGCCCGTCACGCTGGAGCTGGCACTGCGCCAGGCCAACGGCACGTTGGCCGTGCTGACCCCTGTCTGCGGTGGGTGACCCGTCCAACTCATGTGCGCCCCAGGGACATTCAGACAGTCGACGCAGAAGTGAACAGATACCGGGCACGTTCGGAGCGGAGACTCGCTCAACCGCACGGGATCGGTCGATGGCGGTGTGTAGTGTGCTGCACGTGCCCGGTTCAAACACATCGGGCCCATCCCTGCCCTGAACTCCGCGACGACGCCCGACGCTCCCTGGAACCTCTTCGATGATCGAATTACCGGACCTGCTGGCCGGCGGCCTGGCCGCCGGCACACTGTCCGCGCTCGCCCTCGGCGGCGGTCTGCTGCGGCTACGGCGGCAACAGGCCCGGCAGCGAGCGGAGATCGCCGCGCTGCGGACCCAACTCGACGGCTCCCTGCGGTCGTTCACGGCGGAGGTCGAGCATCTGGCCGTGCAGCGCGTGCCGGCCGCCGCCCGCCAGGTGGCCCATCCGCACCTGGCCGTGCCGGGTCCGCTGCAGCCGCTCACCACCGGCACGCCCCTGGGCATCGCGCTGGAGAACGTGGTGCTGGCGCTGCAGTCCGAGGTGGCCGCCCAGCGCACCCGCGTCGACGCCGCGGCGCAGGCCGGGATGCGGGGCGCCACCCGGGAGATCCAGGCGGCCCTCTACCGGCTGCAGGACGCCCTGCGCGGACTGCAACAGCGCTACGACGACCCGGAGTTGGCGCAGACCCTGTTCCGGCTGGACCACGAGAACGAGCAGTCGCTGCGCCGCGCGCAGGTCGCCGCAGTGGTGTGCGGGGCGTGGGTCGGGCTGGCGCGCGAGGAGTCCCACCTGGTGGACGCGGTGACCGGCGGCCAGGCGCGGCTCGCGGGCTACCACCGGGTCAAGGTCCACAACCATCTGGAGCCCGGTACCGCCCTGGTCTCGCACGCCGTCGAGCCGGTGGCCATCATCGTCGCCGAACTGCTCGACAACGCGCTCAGGCACTCCGCCCCGGACACCGACGTCGTGGTGAGCCTGGAGCACGTCCACCACGGGGCGTGCGTCACGATCGACGACGCGGGTCTCGGCATGACACGGGACGAACGCGACCGTGCCCAGCGGCTGGTGGCCGGCGACGACCTCATCCTGCTCACCGACCTGGGCGATCCGCCGCGCATGGGGCTGGCCGCGATCGGCCGGCTGACCCGGCAGTTCGACCTGGCCGTCGACGTCTCCTCGGCCTCCCCCTACGGCGGGGTCCGCGCGGTGCTGCGGGTCGACAGCCACCTCCTCAGCACCCTCGACCCGGCCGACCGGCCGCCGGCCGCGAGCGCCCCGCGCACGACGCGCACGACACGCACGGCCGTGCCCGACCGGCCCGCGCCCGCCCACGCGTACGACACCGAGGCCGGCGTCCCGGAGGCGCCGCCCGGGCATCACGAACCGCCGGACGCCGACGGCCTGCCACAGCGCCGTCGCCGCACCCGGGCAGCCGTACCGCAAGAGACTCCGGCGCGGCGTCCCGCGCGCGCCCCGGAGGAGGCCGCGGCCGCGCTCGGCGCACTGCAGTCCGGCACGGCGGCGGCCCGCGCCGCCGCCGTGACCACCGGTGAGGGCGTTCACGCGGACGCCGCGGCCGGCGACACCGACCAGACCGACGACGAAGGAGGAGCGGCCGGATGACCAGCCGTAACACGGGCGACACGGCATGGGTGCTGGACCCGATCCTGCAGGTGCCGCACGTGCTGGCCGCCGTCATGCTGACCCGGGACGGGCTGGTGACGGGGTACACCGATGCCCTGTCGCAGCCGTCGGCGGAGCGGGTGGCCGCCATCACCAGCACAGTGCAGGGAGCCTGCCGGACGGCGGCGGCCGCGTTCGCCGACCGGGAGCGGGCCGACGTACGGCAGATCGTCATCGAGTCCGAGCACGGGTACGTGCTGATCGTGCCGACCGACCACGGCTCCTGTGTGGCCGCCTACGGCGACGGCGAGGTACGGCTGGACCTGCTGGCGCACCGGGTGCACTCCCAGGTGGCGCGACTGGGCGAGAAGGCCATGGCGGCCGCGCCCCGAGGAGCCGACGACATCCCGTCGGCATGACCGGCCGCCCGGCCGGCCGCCCCCTGGTTCCCGCATATCTGTCGACCGGCGGAGTGACCCGGCCCAGCCGCCCCCACCTGGAGCGGCTGTCGGTGCTCGCCCGCAGCGGGGAGCCGCTGCCCGCCGGGCTCCCCGCCGCCGAACTCGCCCTGCTGGACACGCTGGAGACCGGCTCGCTGGCGGTGGTGGAGGCGGCGGCGCTGCTCCGGCTGCCGGTCTCCGCGGTGCGGGTGCTGGCGGCCGACCTCGTCGACCGGGACCTGGTCCTCGCCCGCGCGCCGATCCCGCCCGCCGAACGGTTCGACCCCGACCTGTTGAAGAGAGTGGCCGATGGCCTCCGCGCCCTCAAGCACCGCACCTAGCGCCGGCGCACCCGGCGCCGTCCACCTGCCGGACACCGCCCGCGACCTGGTGAAGATCCTCGTCGCGGGGCCGTTCGGGGTGGGCAAGACGACCCTGATCGACTCGGTGTCCGAGATCCGGCCGCTGCACACCGAGGAGCATCTGTCCGAGGCGTCCGCGCAGGTGGACGACCTGGCCGGGGTGCGGGAGAAGACGACGACCACCGTCGCCATCGACTTCGGCCGGATCAGCCTGCCCGGTGACGTCGTGCTGTACCTGTTCGGCACGCCCGGGCAGGAACGCTTCCGTGAGCTGTGGGACGACATCGCCTACGGGGCGCTGGGGGCGCTCGTCCTGGTCGACAGCCGCCGGCTCGACGCCTCGTTCGACGTGCTGGGCCTGGTGGAGGAGAGCGGGCTGCCGTACGCGGTGGCCTTCAACGCCTTCCCCGACGCGCCCCGCCACTACGGCGAGGAGCAGCTGCGCCGGGCGCTGGACCTGGAGCCGGGGACGCCGATGGTGACGTGTGACGCGCGGGATGCGAACTCCTCGATCGACGCCCTGCTCGCACTCGTCGACCATCTCGTCGGCCGCGACCCCGCGGAGGCCCGGTGACCGCCTATCCCGCCGACCGGCGCGACTTCTCCCGCTCCGTGCCGGTGCGGCTGTGGGAGGACGGCTTCGCGCCGGATCCGCACCGCTACTACAGCGCGCTGCGCGCCCAAGGCCCCGTCGGATGGGCCGAGTTGGCACCCGGGGTGCCCGCGTACGTGGTCACCGACCGGCGGGCCGCGCTGGACGTGCTGCACGACGAGGAGACGTTCTCGCACGACCCGCGTGCGTGGGAGGCGACCGTGCCCGTCGACTCGCCGGTGCTCGGCATGATGCGCTGGCGGCCCAACGCCCTGTTCTCCGACGGCGCCGCGCACCTGCGCTACCGCACCACCCTCATCGACGTCTTCGACCTGGTGGAGCCGCACGACCTGCGCGAGCTGGTGCACCGAGCGGTGCGGCTGCTGGCCGGGCGCATCGGATCGCGCGGTGAGGCGGACCTGGTCGCGGACTTCTCGCGGCCCCTGATGGCGCTGGTGTTCAACGACCTGTTCGGGCTGCCGGACAGTCAGGGCGACCGGCTCAACGAGGGCCTGGGCAAGATGATGGAGGGCGGCGCGCAGGCCGCCGAGGGCGAGGCGCAGTACGCGCAGTACGTGCTGGAGCTCATCGCGGCCAAGGCCGAGCGGCCCGGCGACGACCTGCCCAGCCGTCTGCTGGACCATCCGGCCCGGCTGACCCGCGAGGAGGTCACCTGGCAGGTGTTCCTGACCCTCGGCGCGGGGTACGAGCCGACCGCGAACCTGCTGTCCAACACGCTGTCGAGGATCCTGGGCAACCCGCTCTACTACTCCACGCTCACCAACGGCGCCCGCCCGGTCATGGACGCGGTGGTCGAGGTGCTGCACCACGAGACGCCGCTCGCGAACTACGGCATCTACTACGCCCGCGAGCCCGTGGCCTTCCACGGGGTGTGGCTGCGCGAGGCGGTTCCGGTGGTGGTGTCGTACGGGGCGCTCGGGCTCCCTCCCGGCCCGAAGGGCAGGGGCGGTACCTCTGTCGCGGAGCAGCAGGTCACCGGCGGCCGGCATCCGAACGACGCCTCGCACCTGTCGTGGGGGGCCGGGGCGCACGCCTGTCCGGCGAAACAGCACACGCTGCTCATCGTGACCGAGGCGATCGAGCGGCTCACCCAGTGGCTGCCCGACCTCGATCCCGTCGTGCCGCGCGAGCGGCTGACCTGGCGGCCCGGCCCGTTCCACCGCTCGCTGACCGCTCTGCCCGTCCGGTTCAGCGCCCGCTCCGCCAGTTCCTCTCCCGACCCTTCAGGAGTTCGTTCGTGACCGTGACCGACCGCATCGTCCTCGACCCGTTCGGCGCCGATGTGCACGCCGAGAGCGCGCGGCTGCGCGCCCTGGGCCCGATCGTGCCCGTCGAACTGCCCGGCGGCATCCCGGCCTGGGCGCCCACCGGGTACGACACCCTCAAGGCGCTGATCCTGGACCCGCAGGTCAGCAAGGACCCCCGGCAGCACTGGCGGCTGTGGTCGGAACTGGGCGAACACCCTTCCTGGGGCTGGATCCTGGGCTGGGTCGGCGTGATCAACATGCTCTCGACGTACGGCGCGGACCACACGCGGCTGCGCAGACTGGTGGCGCCGAGCTTCACCCACCGCCGTACGGAGGCGCTGCGTGAGCGAGTGGAGGCGATCACGGCGGAGCTGCTGGACACGCTCGACAAGGGCGAGGACACCGTCGATCTGAAGGCCGGGTTCGCGCACCCGCTGCCGATGCGGATCATCTGCGAACTCTTCGGTGTGCCCGAGGAGTTGCGGGAGGACACCGGCCGGCTCATCGCGGCGATCATGGACACCTCCGATCCGAGCCCGGAGCACGCCGCCTTCGTGCAGGAGCAGATCGGCACGGTGCTGGGCTCGCTCATCGCCCACAAGAGCGAGCACCCCGGCGACGACATGACGACCGAGCTGATCCGGGTGCGCGACGAGGAGGGTGACCGGCTCAGCGACGAGGAGCTGCTGTACACCCTGCTGCTCGTCATCGGGGCCGGTTTCGAGACGACCGTGAACCTGATCGGGAACGCGGTGGTGGCGCTGTTGCGCAGCCCCGAGCAGCTGGCGGCGGTCCGGCGCGGCGAGATCGGCTGGGAGGCGGTCGTGGACGAGACGCTGCGGCTGTATCCGTCGATCGCCACGCTGCCGCTGCGGTTCGCGGTGAGCGACCTGAAGGTCGGTGACGTGACGATCCCCGCCGGGGACGCGATCATCACGACGTATGCGGCGGCCAACGTGGACCCCGCGCAGTACGGGCCGGACGCGGAGGTGTTCGACGCGGCGCGCGCGGCGGACGACCATCTGGCCTTCGGGATCGGCGTGCACCGGTGCATCGGGGCTCCCCTGGCCCGGATGGAGGCGCTGACGGCGCTGCCCGCGCTGTTCGACCGGTTCCCCGACCTGCGGCTGGACACCGGGGCCGGGGAGCTGCGGCAGGTGCCGTCGTTCATCGCGAGCGGCTGGCAGGAGATCCCGGTCCGGTTGCGGGGCTAGGGCCTGTCCGGCGGATCACGTCGCAGGAAATGGGCGTTCCCCATTGACGCTGGTGAGCGGGGCTTGGTGCGTCTGAATGCAAGGCGGAGGAGGGCGTCGACGCGGAGCGTCGGCAACCGACGACAACGCCGCAGATGGGCGGGCCAAGCCCCGCGTCTGCGGCATGATCCGCCGGACAGGCCCTGAGTAGGCGCGGGGGTGCGACCAGTCCCCCGTGCCGGTCGCACCTCCGCGGTTCCCCGAACCTACGTGCCTGGTGGCCGCGTTGTGTATCGCGCCGGTGCCCGCTCACGGGGCCGGAGGGCTCACCTGTGCACAGGTGAGTCCGGATGGCCCGATTCCGTCCGTTCGGCCGATCTGTACAGGTCGGGCTGGTCGAGGTCGCCGACCGCCAGATGGGCCAGGACGACTTCGTAGAGGTCGCTGCCGGCGGCGAGGAGCTGGCGTTCCAGGACGGGTTCGGCGCTGCGGACGTGTTCGCGGACGGTCTGCGCGTGCACGCCCAACTGGTGTGCGGCCCGTTCGGCGTTGCCGCCGGCGGCGATCCAGGCGCGCAGGGTGCCGCGCAGGTCGCGGCCGTCGGTGTCGAGACGGGCCAGCAGGTCCTGCGCCCAGCCGCTCAGCGCGGGCCCGGTGAGCAGTTCGCCGAGGCGCGCGGGGGCCGGCTCGCCGCCCATAAGGTCGTCCGCGATGCCGATCTGGGCGTTGAGGGCGAGGTGGACGGCGGCTCGCACGGTGAGATCGGAGAAGTCGGTGCGCAGCAGGGTCTCGACGCGTTCCATACGGGCGCGGACGGTGTTGCGGCTGACGCCGAGCACCTTCGCCGCACTGACGGCCGTGAACTCCAGGCCGAGACGGGTGGTGGCGAGGAGTTCGGCGCGGGTGTGGTGCGGGAGGGCGTCGAGGGGGCGCAGCAGACGGGTCGTCCAGGAGCGCAGGACCTCGGGGTCCATCAGGCGTTCGGGGTGGGTGCGTTCGGCGTAGACGGCCGTCTTGTCGGGTCGGAAGCGGGCGACGGCGAGGGCGCTGACGGCCTGTCCGTAGGCGGTGGCGGTGCGGGCGAGGCTCTGGCGGACGCTGCCGCCGAGGAACGCGCCGGGGTGGCGGTCGCACAGGGCGCGCAGGGCGCGGCCCGTGGAGTCGTCCGGGACGACGACGATGACGTGGCCGTCCATGGCGGGGCAGCGCACGACGAGGGCTTCGTCGCGGGTCGCCGCCAGGCAGGCCGCGGCGAGCCGGTCGCGTTCCTCGGGGCTGCTCTCGACGACGTAGACGCAGGCGGTGTCGGTGTCCAGCAGGCCGGGCCACAGGCCGGCGGCGACACGGCGGGCGGCGACGGTGTCCTCGACCATGAGCAGTTGCAGGATGGCCAGGCGCAGGTCGGCGGTGGCGCGGGCCAGGCGGTGTCCGGTCGCCGCGGTCTGCCGGGCGCGCAGGAGGAGTTCCAGGACGCCCACGGTGTGCGTGACGATGTCGGAGGCGCGCCGGTCGAAGGGGCTCGTGCGGGTCACGGCGAGCACGCCGGCGGCGGCCGGGCGCGGGAGTTCGACCCTGATCAGGCGCACGAACCTGCCGTCGCCCTCCCAGGCGGCGGAGGCGAGGCGGCCGCCGGTGATGTCGGCAGCCAGGCTCTCGTCCAGCGGGGTCGGCGGTCCGGCGAGGCAGGCGCCGGTGTCGTCGCGCAGGGAGACGGTCGCATCGGCGGTGGCCGCGAGCCAGTCGACGACTCTGCCGACGTCGCGTCCCGTGGGCCGCAGGTGGTCGAGGAGTTCCTGCGCCCACGCCGCGTCGGCGCCGTCAGCCGGGTCGGTGTGGAGGTTCTCGTCGTCCGGGCCGGCCATCTCGGCGCTCTCCTCGTCCCTCACGGCCCGCGCGGGCCGCACCAGTCATATCGGTCCGGGACGTTACCTCACCCGATGCGAACGCTCCCCCGACGCACGGCAGCCGGTGACCAGGAGGCCGACGGCGTGGCGAAGCCTTGTCCGTGTACCGGGTGCGGGGTGCCGGGTGCCGGGTGCGGTGAGGGAACGGGCGACACGGGCGCGCGCGGAGCTCAGTGCGCCGCCGTGTGCAGGCGGCGCGTCAGTGAGGCGAGCGCGTCCAGCGCCGCGCCGAGCGCGCCCAGCTCGTCCTCGGGGAGGGAGCGCAGGGCCTCCGCGAGGAAGGCCCTCTCCAGGTCGCCGACCTCGGTGAGGCGCCGGTGCGCCGTCGGCGTCAGGTGGAGGTGGGCGACCCGCTTGTCGCCGCTGTCCTGGCGGCGCTCCAGCAGCCCGAGCGCGGTGAGCTGGGAGACCAGGGCGCTGACGTTGTTGGGTTTCATCAGCAGGGCGTCGGCGGCCGCGCGCACGGTGGCGCCTTGCTGCTGCTCGACGAACTTCAGCAGCAGGAGCTGCCCCTCGGAGGGCTTGGGATGCGGGACGGCGGACGCGACCCGGCGGTCCAGGGCCCGGTGCAGCGCGGGGAGGCAGGCCGCGAGCTCGCGGGCCACGCGGTCGAGGCCCCCGGAGGGCGCGCCGGTGTCGGACATGCCGAGCAGGATGGTATGTCAGCATACCTATGTCAAACGAGGCGCCGGCCGTCGCGGGCCGCGGCCGCCGAGAGGACCGGCGGCCGCGGCACGGCATAAGCTCAGCCAATGGCGAAGTACTACGACGTGCACCCCGACAACCCCCAGCCGCGCACCATCTCCCAGGTCGCGGCCGCCATCCGGGCGGACGCGCTCATCGCGTACCCGACGGATTCCTGCTATGCGCTGGGCTGCCGCCTGGGCAGCAAGGACGGCATCGACCGGATCCGGGCCATCCGCGACCTGGACGACCGGCACCACTTCACCCTCGTCTGCCAGGACTTCGCGCAGCTCGGCCAGTTCGTGCGGGTGGACAAGGACGTGTTCCGCGCGATCAAGGCGTCGACGCCCGGCAGCTACACGTTCATCCTCCCGGCGACGAAGGAGGTGCCGCGCATGCTCCAGCACCCGAAGAAGAAGACGGTGGGCGTGCGCATCCCGGATCATGTCGTCACCCAGGCCCTGCTCGCCGAGCTCGGCGAGCCCCTGCTGTCCAGCACCCTGCTGCTGCCCGGCGAGGACGAGCCGATGACGCAGGGCTGGGAGATCAAGGACCAGCTCGACCACGTGGTGGACGGCGTGGTGGACTCCGGGGACTGCGGCACCGAGCCGACGACGGTCATCGACTTCTCCGACGGCGAGGCGGAGATCGTGCGGCACGGCGCCGGCGACACCTCCCGGTTCGAGTGACTCCCCCGCCGCTCCCCTGAGTCAGGGCCCCTCGCGGCCGGTTCGGTGGTGCGTGCAACGATGAGCGCGGACCGGCCCGGCCGGACCGTTCGAGTGCTCGTCGTGAACCGCACAGAGAGGCGCCCCCATGACCTCCGTACAGGGAACAGCCGTGGACATCCCCACCGAGGACGGCGTCGCGGACGCCTATGTCGCACATCCGGGCGACGGGACGCCCCGGCCGGGCGTGCTGCTGTACCAGGACGCCTTCGGACTGCGTCCGCACCTGCGGGCGATGGCCGACCGGCTCGCCGAGGCCGGCTACACGGTGCTGGTTCCCAACTTGTTCTACCGCCACGGGCGCGCCCCCGTCATGGAGTTGCCCGAGTTCATCGACCCCGCCGCGCGCCCGGAGATCTTCGAGTCGCTGTACCCGATGGTGCTGGCGCTGACCCCTGAGCTGATCGTCCGGGACGCCGACGCGTATCTGCGGTGGATGGAGGAGAGCCCCTTGGTCGCGGACGGCCCGGTCGCGGTCACCGGATACTGCATGGGCGCCCGGCTCACCTTGCCGACCGCCGGCGCCCATCCGGACCGGATCGCGGCGGCGGCCGGTTTCCACGGCAGCCGTCTCGTCACCGACGCGCCGGACAGCCCGCATCTGGCCGCCGAGCACATCAAGGCCGAGGTGTACTTCGGCCACGCCGACAACGATCCCGGTCTGCCGCCGGAGCAGATCGAGCGCTTCGAGGAGGCCCTCAGCGCCGCCGGCGTCCGGCACACCTGCGAGGTCTACGCCGGCGCCGAGCACGGCTACACCCAGGCCGACACCTCCGCGTACGACGAGGAGGCCGCGGAGCGCCACTGGACCGCGCTGCTGGATCTCCTGAAGCGGACCTTCTGACCCTGAGGCCATGACAGGGGCGTCCGCGGCAGGCCGTGGGCCGCGGGCGCCCTCTTTCGTTCGCGTTGTTGACATGAGCACACCCCGATGCGACGTTGAGAGCGCTCTCAACAGGTACGGACCAACCCCCACAGGCCTGCTCCCACAGGCCTCCCCGCACGGAGGTGGAGAGTGCTCACCAGGATCAGCACGGCACTGCTCGCGGCGATCGCCCTCATCGGCGCGCTGCTCACCCTCGGACCGCCGGCCGCGGCCGCCGTCCCCGACACCGTCCCGCTGAAGATCACCAACAACTCCGGCCGCGGCGACGCCCTGTACGTCTACAACCTCGGCACCCTGCTGACGTCGGGACAGCAGGGCTGGGCGGACGCGAACGGCGCCTTCCACGCCTGGCCCGCAGGCGGCGCCCCGCCCACACCGGCGCCCGACGCGTCGATCGCGGGACCGGCCGCCGGACAGTCCGCCACCATCCGCATCCCGAAGTTCTCTGGCCGGATCTACTTCTCCTACGGGCGCAGGCTCGACTTCCGTCTGGCCACCGGCGGGCTGGTGCAGCCGGCCGTGCAGAACCCGAGCGACCCCAACCGCGACATCCTGTTCAACTGGTCGGAGTACACGCTGAACGACTCCGGGCTGTGGCTGAACAGCACCCAGGTCGACATGTTCTCCGCGCCGTACGCGGTCGGCGTGCAGCGCGCCGACGGGAGCACGGTGAGCACCGGGCATCTCAGGGCGGGCGGCTATCACGGGTTCTTCTCCGCCTTGCGCGCTCAGCCCGGCGGCTGGGCGAACCTCGTGCAGAGCCGCTCCGACGGAACCGTGTTGCGGGCGCTGTCCCCGCTGTACGGGGTGGAGACCGGGGCCCTTCCGGCGAACGTCATGGACGACTACGTCAACCGCGTCTGGCAGAAGTACGCCACGACGACCCTGACCGTGACGCCGTTCGCCGACCAGCCGGGCACGAAGTACTACGGCCGGGTCTCGGGCGGGGTCATGAACTTCGCCAACGCCTCCGGAACGGTCGTCACCAGCTTCCAGCAACCGGACGCGGCCAGCGTCTTCGGCTGCCACAAGCTCCTCGACGCCCCGAACGACGCCGTGCGCGGGCCGATCTCCCGCACCCTGTGCGCGGGCTTCAACCGTTCCACGCTGCTCGTCGACAGCAGTCAGCCGGACGCCACTGCGGCGAACTTCTACCAGGACGCGGTGACCAACCACTACGCCCGCGAGATCCACGCGCAGACGGCCGACGGGAAGGCGTACGCGTTCGCCTTCGACGACGTCGGACAGCAGGAGTCGCTCGTCCACGACGGCGCGCCGCGCCAGGCGTACCTGACGCTCGACCCGCTGAACTGAGCGGACCCGGCGACGTCCCGCACGCGGAGGGGAGTCCGCGTGCGGGACGTCGGTGGGGCGGGGTGGATCAGCCGGTCGTCACGGCGGTGTCGTCGATGACGAAGCTGGTCTGGAGCGAGGTGTCCTCGACGCCGGAGAACTTCAGGGCGACGGTGCTGCCCGCGAAGGACCCGAGGCTGAAGGACTTCTGGACGTAGCCGGAGGCCGCGTTGAGGTTGGAGTAGGTGGCCAGGGTGGTCGACCCGGCGGTGACCGTCAGCTTGTCGTACTGGGTGCTGGCGGTGGTCTCGGCCGTGTCGACGTGGAGGTAGAACGTGAACGTGGTGTTGGTGCAGCCGCTCGGGATCGTCACCGACTGCGAGAGCGTGTCCGTGTGCGTCGAGCCGTAGCCGTCGAGCCACGCCTTGTAGGAGCCGGTACGGGCCGCCTGGTCGCTGTCGTTGGTGATGACGCCGCTGGTCGCCGTCCAGGTGGTGTTGCCGGACTCGAAGCCCGCGTTGCCCAGGAGCTGGGTCGCGGTGCAGGAGCCGCCGCCCCCGGAGGAGCTGACCGTCCAGGTGAAGGCCGCGGTTCCGGTGGCGCCGGTGGAGTCGGTCACCGTGACGGTGGTGCTGTAGGAGCCGGCCGTGGTGGGCGTTCCGGTGATCGCTCCCGTGGAGCTGTTGATCGACAGACCGGTGGGCAGTCCGGTCGCGGCGTACGTCAGGGAGCCGCTGTTGGTGCTGGCGGCGGAGATCTGCAGGCTCACCGCGGTGCCGACCGTGGCGGTCTGGCTGCCCGGGTTGGTGACCGTGACACCCGTCGACGGGACCGTGATGTGGCTGCCGACGTTGATGCCGGCGAAGGCGTTGCCGACCCCGGCGTACTGCGTGGAGCTGGAGCCGTACAGCGCCGCGGCCGCGTTGAGGGCGGCGGTGCGGGCGCCCGCGTAGTTGGTGCTGGACGTCATGTACGTCGTCAGCGCCTTGTACCAGATCTGCAGGGCCGCGGCCCGGCCGATGCCGGCGACGGCGACGCCGTCGGAGGTCGTGCTGTTGTAGGTGACGCCGTTGATGGTCTTGGTGCCGCTGCCCTCGGAGAGCAGGTAGAACATGTGGTTCGCCGGGCCCGAGGAGTAGTGCACGTCGAGGTTGCCGACACCCGAGTACCAGCTGTCGGCCGAGCCGCCGTCCTTGCTGGGCTTGTCCATGTAGCGCAGCGGGGTGCCGTCGCCGTTGATGTCGATCTTCTCGCCGATGAGGTAGTCACCGACGTCGGAGGAGTTGTTCGCGTAGAACTCCACGCCGGTGCCGAAGATGTCGGAGGTGGCCTCGTTCAGACCGCCCGACTCGCCCGAGTACTCCAGGCCGGCGGTGTTGGACGTGACGCCGTGGCTCATCTCGTGGCCGGCGACGTCGAGCGAGGTCAGCGCATGGGTGCCGCCGGAGCCGTCGCCGTAGGTCATGCAGAAGCAGTCGTCGTCCCAGAAGGCGTTGACGTACGACGAGCTGTAGTGGACGCGGCTGTAGGCGGCCACGCCGTCGTTCTTGATGCCGCTGCGGCCGAACGTGTTCTTGTAGAAGTCCCAGGTCGTCTGGGCGCCGTAGGCGGCGTCCGCGCCGGCGGTCTGGGTGTTGGAGCCGGAGCCGGTGCCCCAGGTGTCGTCCGTGTCGGTCATCAGGGTGCCGGTGCCCGACGTGCCGTTGTTCAGGCTGTACGTCTTGTGACCGCCGCGTGTGGTGTCGTACAGCTGGTACGTCGACCCGGACAGCGTCGTCGACAGGCTGACCGTACCGCTGTACTGCGTGTTGCCGGTGCCGGTCTCCACGCCCTCGTACCGGGAGAGTTCGGCGCCGGTGGCCGCGTCCGTGACGACGTGCAGCTTGCTCGGCGTTCCGTCGTCCTGCAGACCGCTGACGACCGTCTCCCAGGCGAGCCTCGGCGTGCCCTCGCCGGCCCAGATCACCTTGCGGGCGCTCTGTGCGGCGGGGTCCTTCGCGTCGAGCGCCTTGGCGGCCGTCAGGGCCTTGGTCTCGGCGGCCGCCTTGCTGTACGTGGCGGTCGTGGACCTGACCGAGACGGTACGGCGGTTGTTGTTGAACGTCGTGCTCACCGTGCCGGCGGCCAGGGAGGCCGGGGGCGTGTGCACGACCAGGTCGCCGCCGAGGACGGGCAGTCCTGCGTAGGTGCGCTCGTAGCGCGTGTGCACGGTGCCGTCGTTGTCCTTCGCGACGTCCTTGACGACCAGCTTCTCCTGGGCGCCCAGGCCCAGGGTCTCGGCCGTCTGCGCCGTCCTGGCCTCGGCGTTCTTGATCAGCGTCGTGCGCTGGGCGGGCGTGAGGTCGGCGGGCAGGCCGCCGGTGCGCAGCGGGCTGGGGTGGGGGGCCGCGGGCAGTGCGGTCGCCGGAACCGTCTGGACGCCGAGGGCCACGAGGGCGGCGGTGGAGAGCAGGGCCGCTCCGACCGTGGTCCGCTTGCGGGGGTTGGGTCTCACTCGTTCTCCTACTGCGGCGGCCGCGGGGCACGGCCGGTGACAGACCGGGCAGACGGGTGTGCTGTCCGGGACGAGCTGAGCTGTGCGGGACCGAGAGGAATGGGTGGTGATGTGCCGCTGGCGTGCGGCAGTTGGGTGGGAGAATGACAGGCTTGTCAGTGGCATGTCAGCCCGACAGGGGCGCTTCAAGGGTTATCCCTCGGTGCCGGAGGCGATCGCGGCCCGCGCGCCCGGCCCGTCTGTGCGTGAGCTGTACGGTCACTGTCCGGGGAAGGGGCGGGCCGGGCTCGGGAACCTCAGCAGGGCTCAGCCGAACTCGTGGGCGAGCACCTGGCGGACGGCCGCCGCGACGTGCTCCGGGCGGGCTTGTTCCTCGACCACCGTCACGGGCAGTCCCTGGATCTCGTCCCGCAGGGCCTTGTCGAGGTCGGTCTGATAGCGGCAGAAGCCGTCCCATTCGGGCCGTTCGCCGTAGTACTCGAGCAGGTTGAGGTCGGCTCCGCGGCGGCTGCGCCGCCAGGTCGTCTCCGGCGTCACATCGAAGTAGATCACCCGGCTGGGCTGGGGGAAGGTGCGCCACCACGCCAGCAACGGGTCCTCGGGCACCCCGGCGAGCCGGCACTTGGCCAGGAGCTTGTAGTAGTAGGAGTCGACCACGGCCGGGCGCCCCACGCCGTCGTCGTCCAGCAGCCGGTCGCGCAGATGGACGACCGCGGTCTGCAACAGCGTGGCGAAGAACTCCGGGGACCAGGCGTCCGCGTGGGGCGCGACGTCCTTGACGACCTCTCTGCGCAGTCGGCCGATCAGGGCGTGCTCCGGGGCGAGGTGGGCGTCGTCGACGGAGAGGAACCGCCAGCGGGTCATCGCCTCGGCCAGCTGCGCCAACACCGTCGACTTGCCCGCGTAGTCGGGCCCGAGCAGGACGACGAAGGGCCGGTGTCCGCCGCCGTCCGGGGCGTGTCGCCGGGCGAGCTCGAGCGGGCGGGGTGGCGTGATCTTGTCGTGGGCGGTCATGGGTGGTGCTGCACCCCCTGAGCCGAAGTGGATCGCTGGAGGCCGGCCGGCGAACGTCGACCGTAACAGCCGGATATCGCATGGTGAAATATTCTTTCCGCATATGTGCGCATGTGTTTCGCATGCCGAGGCACGCAGATCACAGGAATCGCTTGCATTCACCACTCGCTTACACGTAGACCTTCTGTGGTAAACAGCCGTCACTCTGGGGGGAGTTGGCGATGGACGGAACGATCGACGGGTTCCGGTACGGGGTGGTGACCCCGGTCGCGGCCTATGTGATGGCCTGCTTAGGAGGAGCTCTGGGGCTGCGCTGCATCGTGCGGACGCTGCTCAACAACGATTCGTGGAAGCCGGGTTGGCTGGCGCTGGGGGCCGCTTCGATCGGCTGCGGCATCTGGACGATGCACTTCATCGCCATGATCGGATTCCAGGTGGAGGAGACCCGGATCGGCTACCAAGTCGGTCTGACGGTGCTCAGCCTCGCCGTGGCGATCGCGGTGGTCGGCGTCGGCGTGTTCATCGTGGGCTACCGGGGCGCCGGCCTCGGGTCCCTGTCCTTCGCGGGCGTCGTCACCGGTCTCGGGGTCGCCGCCATGCACTACCTGGGCATGGCGGCGCTGCAGCTCAACGGGGACATCGACTACGCCCCGCTCACCGTGGCGCTGTCCGTGCTGATCGCGGTGGTCGCCGCGACGGCGGCCCTGTGGGCGGCCGTCACGATCCGCGGGTTCCTGCCGAGCCTGGGCGCCAGCCTGGTCATGGGCGTCGCCGTGTCCGGGATGCACTACACGGCGATGGCCGCGGTCAGCGTCCATGTGCACGGCGCGACGTCGTCGTGGGCGGGCGACAGCCCGACCTCGCTGCTGCTGCCGATGCTGATCGGCCCGGTCGTCTTCCTGTTGCTGGCCGGGGTGGTGGTGATGTTCGACCCGCTGCTCGTGCTCGGCGACGGCGAGTGGAACCGGCCCGCCCGGGCGGGCCGGGCCGGTGCCGCGCAGGAGGCGGTCAGCCGTCCTGCCCCCAGTCGGTCGTGGAGCGACGGGTGAGGGGTTCGCGCAGGCCGAGTCGGTCGCGCGGCGCCGTGCCCGGGTACGAGATGCGCATGGAGTAAGTCGGGTGCGCCCGCAGGGACGCGAGGCCGCACCCGCCCGCGGCCGTGTGCTCGATCATTGCTACGGTGCAGCGGTGTCTGACTCCTCACGCGATACCGCCGAAGGCGCAGGCTGGGGCGACGCCGAACGCGGCGCCTACCAGCAGCTCATGCCGGGCCGGGTCGAGAAGATCTCCTGGCTGAATCCCCGGACGCTGTGGGCCGCCCGCAACGGTGTGCTGGCCTCCTGGTTCGGCGACCCGACGGGCCGCACCCGCGGCCGCCTGGTGGCGCAGCGCGCTGCGGCCGGCGCCCCCGCCGACAAGGTGATCCGGCGTCAGGACCCGGACGCCTTCTCCTTCATGGTCATCGGCGACACGGGCGAAGGCGACGACCCCCAGTACGCCGTCGTACCGGGCTTCCTGAGGGTCAGTCAGGGCACGTCGTTCGCCGTGGTCGCCAGTGACGTCATCTACCCGGTCGGCAGCGCCGACGACTACGACACCAAGTTCTTCCGCCCGTACCGTGACTACCGCGCCCCCGTCTACGCGATACCGGGCAACCACGACTGGTACGAGGACCTCGGCGCGTTCATGCGGGTCTTCTGCGGCGACGCCCCGCCCCTGCCCGCCGAGTCCGCGCCGCGCCCCCTCAGCCGGGCCTGGCTGCGCTCCCTGCTGTGGCACCGCCCGCACCAAAACGACGGTCAACGTCTCGCCGAGGCACGCGAGTTGAGGTCGGCGCCGGTCCAACAGGCCGTGCAGCCGGGGCCGTACTGGGCGATCGACGCCGGACCGGTGCGGATCATAGGGATCGACACCGGACTGCTGGGCGTCCTCGACGCCGAACAGGGCGCGTGGCTGCGCGAGGTGTCCCGGGGCCCGCAGCCGAAGATCCTCATCACCGGCTCGCCCCTGTACGTCGACGGCGAGCACCACCCCTGCCCCATCGAGGGCGGCGGCACCGTCGACGACATCGTCAGCGCGCCCGAGCACCGCTACGTCGCGGCGATAGGCGGCGACATCCACAACTACCAGCGCTATCCGGTGCGTCTGGCGGACGGCCGGACCCTGCAGTACGTGGTCTCGGGCGGCGGAGGCGCCTTCATGCACGCCACGCACACCATCCCTCGGGTGTCCGTCGCCGGCGTCACCGAGCAGGACTTCCGCTGCTATCCGCTGCGCGGCGACTCCCTCGCCTTCTACAGCCGGCTCTACGGGCGCCGGCTGCGGCTGCGCCGCTTCTTCGCCCTCACCGAGGCCGAGGGCCAGGCGGTCGTCGCCGAGCGGCTGGGCATCGGGCCGACCCGGACGCCGGGCCCGCAGGTCCGGGTGACGCGGCGGATCCGGCTGATCGCCGGCCTGCTGGGCACCGGGAGCCGCCCGGACCGCCGCAAACAGTTCCGGCTGCCCGTGCGCAAGATCTACACCCAGTTGTTCTCGCCGAGCTCGGCGACGTACAGCCCGCCGTTCTTCAAGTGCTTCCTGCGGCTGGACGTCACACCGGAGTCGGTCCGGCTGCGCTGCTACGCGGCCACCGGCAATCTCGCACAGGAGCTGAACCCGCCGGTCGAGGACGAGGTCACCATCCCGCTGGTCTGATCACCCGCCCGCAATGTTCGCCTGACAGAATCGGGGCAGAACTGACGTACGACCGCTGGAGGAGTCCGTGTCGCCGACCTCACGCCCCTTGCGCAAGCTGGGCTTCCTCACCATCGGACTGTTCGACGGGGACGACCCCGGCCGGGGTCACGAGACCACCCTGGAGATCATCGAGCTGGGCGAACGGCTCGGCTTCGACAGCGCCTGGGTGCGCCACCGCCACCTGCAGTACGGCATCTCCTCCCCCGTGGCCGTGCTCGCGGCGGCCTCGCAGCGCACCCGCCGGATCGAGCTCGGCACCGCGGTCATCCCGCTGGGCTGGGAGAACCCGCTGCGTCTCGCGGAGGACCTGGCGACGGTCGACATCCTGTCCGGGGGCCGGCTCAACCCGGGGGTGAGCGTCGGCCCGCCGATGCACTACGACCAGGTCAAGGAGGCCCTGTACCCGGACACGTCCGGCGCGGAGGACTTCGGCTACGAACGGGTGCGGCGGCTGCTGGACTTCGTGCGCGGCAAGTCCGCCACCGACTTCAGCGGGGTCGAGGGCTTCGAGGTGTTCTCCGACCGGGTGCAGCCGCACTCCCCCGGCCTCGGCCGCCGCCTCTGGTACGGCGGGGGCAGCCTGAACTCGGCCGAGTGGGCCGGGGCACACGGCATGAACTTCCTCACCAGCAGCGTCGTCAAGACCGAAGGCCCGGACGACACACGGGACTTCGCCGAGATCCAGCTCTCCCACATCCGCGCCTTCCGCGCCGCCCACCCCGACGGCGAATCCGCCCGTGTCTCCCAGGGCCTGGTGGTCATCCCCACCGACTCCGCCTCGCCCGAACAGTGCGCGAAGTACGAGGAGTTCGTGGCCAAGCGGCTGCCCCGTACGACCTCCCCGCAGGGCCCGGCCCGGCTGCTGTTCGCCCCGGACCTGGTGGGCGCCTCGGACGAGCTCGCCGAACGCCTGCACGCGCACGCCGCGTTCCGTGAGATCGACGAGGTCGCCTTCGCGCTGCCGTTCACCTTCGAGCACGAGGACTACGTCCAGATCCTGACCGACATGGCGACGAAACTGGGTCCGGCGCTGGGCTGGCGCCCGGGGAACTGACCGGCTGCGGGCGCTCCGGTTGATCGATCCGCCCCCTGTCCCTGAGGCTGGAGGGACGACACTGTCGAGGGAAGGTCCCACCGTGATCAACATCCCGGAGCACACGCTCAACGACGGCACGAAGCTCCCGGCCCTGGGCCTGGGCACCTGGCCGATGGACGACGCTCAGGCGGCGGAGGCGGTGGCCGGGGCGCTCGGCCTGGGCTACCGGCTGCTCGACACGGCGACGAACTACCGCAACGAGAGCGGGGTCGGCCGCGGGGTGGCCCGGGGCGGGGTGGCGCGCGAGGAGATCGTGGTGACCACGAAACTGCCCGGCCGTCATCACGGCTACGAGGAGACCCTCGCCTCCTTCGAGGAGTCCCGGCAGCGGCTCGGTCTCGAGTACGTGGACCTGTATCTCATCCACTGGCCGCTGCCCCGGGTCGACAAGTTCGTCGACTCCTGGCGGGCCATGATCAAGCTGCGTGAGGAGGGCCTGGTCCGCTCGATCGGCGTCTCCAACTTCACCGCCGAGCACATCGAACGGCTGGAGAAGGAGACGGGCGTGCTGCCGTCCGTCAACCAGATCGAGCTGCACCCGCTCTTCCCGCAGGACGCTCTGCGCGCCTTCCACGAGGCCAAAGGCGTCCGCACGGAGAGCTGGAGCCCGCTGGGGCGCGGCTCG
Source organism: Streptomyces sp. NPDC051677 (assembly GCF_044453465.1). Classification (NCBI taxonomy): domain Bacteria; kingdom Bacillati; phylum Actinomycetota; class Actinomycetes; order Kitasatosporales; family Streptomycetaceae; genus Streptomyces; species Streptomyces sp. NPDC051677. The sequence continues at coordinate 28,177 of NZ_JBITCT010000012.1, read as the reverse complement.
GCGCTCCTGGACGACCCGTCCGTCGTCTCCGTCGCCGAGGCGCTGGGCGTGACTCCCGGCCAGGTCGTGCTGCGCTGGCACCTCCAGCTCGGCGCGGTTCCCATCCCGAAGTCGGCGAGCCCCGAACGGCAGCGCGCCAACCTCGACGTCTTCGGCTTCGAACTCGGCCCGGCGCAGATGGCGGCGATCGCGAACCGGGTGCCCGAGCGCCTGGGCGGGGACCCCGAGGTGCACGAGGAGTTCTGAGCGTCGGCGGGCCGGTCAGCCGGTGAGCCCGGCGTCGCGGGCCTGCAGGGCGGCCTGGACCCGGTTGGTGACTTCCAGCGCGGCCAGGATGCGGCTGACGTGGGCCTTGACGGTGCTCTCCCGCATGGTGAGACGGGCGGCGATGTCGGCGTTGGTGTCGCCCCGGGCGAGGAGGGCGAGCACGTCGCGTTCACGGGGGGTGAGCCGGTCCAGCCGGGCCTGGGCCGCCGCGGCCCGGGGCTGGTCGGTCGCGTGGTAGCGGTCGATGAGGCGCCGGGCCGCGGTGGGGTGGAGCATCGCCGAGCCGGCGGCCACCAGATGGACGGCGCGCAGGATCTCGGCCGGGTCGGTGTCCTTGAGCAGGAACCCGTCGGCTCCGGCGGCGAGGGCGTCGTAGACGTACTCGTCGAGGTCGAACGTGGTCAGGGTGACCACCTTCGGCGGGTGGGGCAGGGCTCGCAGCCGGGTGGTGGCGGTGATGCCGTCCATGCGGGGCATGCGCACGTCGACGAGGGCGACGTCGATGCGGTGCGCGGTGGCCTGCTCGACGGCCTGGAGGCCGTCGGCGGCCTGGGCGGCCACCTCGATGTCCGGATCGCCGTCGAGGAGGTCGGCCAGGCCGAGGCGGACCAGTGCGTCGTCGTCGACGATCATGGTGCGGATCATGTGCGGGCGCCGTTCTCTGCGTTGCCGGTGGGATGTTGGATGCGGGCGGCCAGTCGCCAGGCGCCCGCCCCGGCCGGGCCGGCGGTCACCTCACCGCCGAGCGCGGTGACGCGTTCCCGCAGACCGATCAGCCCGTAGCCGGAGCCGACGGTGTCCGCGCGGGGCGTGCCGGAAGGATTGGTGACCTCGACGAGGGTGGCCGGCGGCCGGTAGTCGACGCGTACGGTCACTTCGACCCCCTCGGCGTGCTTGCGGGCGTTGGTCAGCGCTTCCTGGACGATGCGGTACACCGCCAGCCGGTGGGTGGTGGGAGCCTGCCCGGGAGAGCCGTCCGTGGTCAGCTCGATGCGCTGCCCGGCGGCACGGGCCTCGTCGACCAGTTCCCGCACGTCCCTCACGGCGGGCGTGAGCGCGGACCCCGACGGCGTGACGTCGGGGTCGCGCAGGGCGCCGAGCACGTCCCGCAGGTCGGCCAGGGCTTCGACGGACGCGGTGCGCAGCAGGCCCAGGCGTTCGACGACCGGAGCGGGCAGGGTGTCGCTCCTGGTGGCGAGAACACCGGTGTGCAGGGCGATCAGGCTCAGCCGGTGGGCCAGCACATCGTGCATCTCCGTGGAGATACGGGACCGCTCCGCGGCACGGGCCGCCTCTTCGCGCAGCTCCGCCTCGACCCGCAGATGCTCGACGTCCGAGGCCAGCGCCTCCATCAGGCGTCGCCTGTTGCCCAGCCAGAGGCCGACGATCACGGCCAGCAGCGGCACCAGCAGAGCCGACGCATAGGTCTGTGCCGTCCACAGCTGGGTGTCGGGGTAGCTGAGCAGGTTGGCGCCCAGGGCGGCGAGGGCGCATCCCACCGCCAGCCGCGCCCTGAGGACCACCGCCAGGTCGAACAGGGCGATCCCCAGCAGCGGCAGCAGCGGCCATCCCCACCACGCGGTGGCGACGGTGACCAGCAGCGGCGCGGCCGGCCATCGCCACCGGGGCACGACCAGAGCCGCTCCGCACAGCACGGCGGCGACCGTCACGGGGACCTGGTGACGGCCGTCCTCGACCGACGTCACGTTCAGCGGGGCGGCCGCCACGCACACGGCCACCAGGGTCACGCGCCCGTAGGCAGCCCAGGTCCGGCCTTCTCTCCCGCTCACCCCGGCAATGCTAGGCAGATCCCGGTGCCGCTTCATCCGACGATCTGCTCGCCGCGCCCCCTACTTTCGTAGGGACAGGCGAGCGCACAACGGATGATCCGATGCCGGACGCCGGTTTCTAGCGTCGAAATCATGAACGACTGGACGACCTCTCACGCCCGTGTCCTGGCTCAGCGCCACGCCGAAGGCTGGATGTTCCTGATCGAAGCGGCCCGCGATCTGCGCACCACCGGCGCCGTGGCCCCCAGCGGCAGGCCCCTGGCCCGTGCCCTGACCGAACCCGTGCGGGTCCAGGCACCCGGCCCGCTGGCGGTCCTGGAGGCCGGCGCCGGCACCGGCGCGGTCACCCGCACGCTGATACCCCACCTGCCCCGCGGAAGCCGCCTGGACATCGTCGAGGCCAACCGGCGCTTCGCCACGCGGCTGCGCGGTCTCGTCGCCGGACACCCGAACCTGGCCGGCCGGCACGCGCAGGTGAACGTGCACCAGACGTACGTCGAGGACCTCGACACCGACCAGCGCTACGACGTGATCGTCTCCGGGCTGCCGCTGACCAACTTCACCCCCGCGCAGGTCGAGCGCGTCATGGCCCGCTACCTGGAACTGCTGCACCCCGGCGGCACCCTGACCTACTTCGCCTACCTCGGCACCCGCAGAGCCCGGCGCCTGACGGCATCACGCGCGGAAGCACTACGGCACGCCGCCGTGGACGAGGTCATGGCCGACTACCAGCGCCGCTACGCCGTCGGCCGCTGGACCGTCTGGGCCAACCTGCCGCCGGCCCACGTCTGGCACCTGCGACGCCCCCGCCCTCCTGCCGCCCCGCACAGCCCGCAGCAGGCGGCGGACGGAACACGCCGGTGAACGCGCTGTCCGACCTCCTCGGCCGCCTCCCTCCCACCGCCGCCTGCGCGGTGGTGGCCCTGGCCGTGCTGGCCGAGTCGATCCTCCTGGTCGGCGCCTTCGTGCCGACGCTCACCCTGCTGCTGACCGCGGGCGCACTGGCCCGCGCCGGCCACATCGGCCTTCCCCTCGTCGTCGCCGTCGCGGCCGGCGCCGTGGTGGCGGGCGACTTCCTCGCCCACCGCACGGGCGCGCTCCTCGGTGATCGACTGCGCGGGGGCCGCGTCGGCAGGCGCATCCCCGGCGCCGCCTGGCAGCGGGCCGAGACGCTGATGACGCGCCACGGCGGCCGGGCCGTCTTCCTGGCTCGTTTCCTGCCCGTGGTCCGCACGCTCGCCCCCCATTTCGCGGGCGCCACCCGGCTGCCCTACCGCCGCATCGCCCCTTACAGCGTCGCCGCCGCCTGTCTGTGGGCGGCGGCCGAAGTCGGCGTCGGCTACGCCGCGGCGGCCCCTCTTCAGCGGATCCTCACCCTGGGCGGCCCCGCCGTGGCCCTGGTCGTCCTGTCGGCCGTCGGGGCGGCGCTCCTGCGGCGTCGCTCCGTGCTCCGGGCACGCCGCGCTGCTGCTGCCCGGCCACCCGTGCCGCTCACTCGGGCTCCAGCGTCTGCTCCGCCCAGATCGTCTTGCCCCGGCCCGTCTGCCGGCTGCCCCAGCGCTGAGTGAGCTGCGCGACGAGCAGCAGGCCGCGTCCGCCCTCGTCGAAGGCGTGGGCGCGGCGCAGGTGGGGGGAGGTGGAACTGCCGTCGGAGACCTCGCAGATGAGGGTGCGGTCGCGGATCAGACGGAGCTGGATGGGGGCCGCGCCGTAGCGGATGGCGTTGGTGACGAGTTCGCTGACGACGAGTTCGGTGACGAACGCGGTCTCTTCGAGGCCCCATGCGGCCAGTTGCTCGGTGGCGGCCTGCCGGGTGGCGGCCACATGGGCGGGGTCCGGGGTGACGTCCCAGGTGGCGACCTGATCCGCGCCGAGGGCGCGGGTGCGGGCGAGCAGCAGGGCGACGTCGTCGCTCGGCTCCTCCGGCAGGACGGCCTTGAGCACCGTGTCGCAGAGGGCGTCCAGGGTGGCGGCGGGTGCGGTCAGGGCGCTGCACAGTTCGCCGGTGGCGCGGTCGACGTCCCGGTCGCGGTCCTCGATCAGGCCGTCCGTGTACAGGGCGACGACGGACCCCTCGGGCAGCTCCAGCTCGACGGCCTCGAAGGGCAGTCCGCCGACGCCGAGCGGGGGCCCGGGGGTCATGTCGATGAGGCGTGCGGCGCCGTCGGGCAGGACGAGGGCCGGTGCGGGGTGGCCGGCGGCGGCGAGGGTGAGCCGGCGGCTGACGGGGTCGTAGACGGCGTAGAGGCAGGTGGCGCCCAGTTCGGCGACCTGGTCGCCGCCCTCGTCGTAGGCCGCCAGATGGGTGACGAGGTCGTCGAGGTGGGTGAGGAGCTCGTCGGGCGGCAGGTCCACGTCGGCGAGGGTGCGCACGGCCATGCAGAGCCGTCCCATGGTCGCAGAGGAGGGGATGCCGTGCCCGACGACGTCCCCGACGACGAGGGCGACCCTGCTGCCGGAGAGCGGGATGACGTCGAACCAGTCGCCGCCGATCCCCGCGGTGGAGCCGCTGGGCAGATAGCGGTGGGCCACCTCGACGGCCGCCTGGCCGGGCAGGCCCCGGGGCAGCAGGCTGTGCTGGAGGGCGAGTGCGGTGGTGCGTTCGCGGGCGAAGCGGCGGGCGTTGTCGATGCAGACGGCGGCCCGGCTGGCGAGTTCCTCGGCGAATACGGCGTCGTCGGCCTCGTAGTCGTCGACATGGGCGATACGCACGCCGACCAGGACGCCGAGGATGGTGCCGCGGGCTCGCAGAGGCACCGAGATCACCGAGTGCACGCCGGTCCGGTGGCGGCGTCCCTCGGGGGCGCGCGCGTTGCGTTCGGCGAGCCACCGCATGAAATCGGGCTCACCCGCCTGCAGACGCACCGCGCGCCCCTCCCGCAGGGCGCGCGCGGGCGGGCTGAAGGGCGGATGGACGTCGGTCTCGCCGAGGCGGACCGCCGCCTCGGGGGTGCCCTCGTGGGCGGAACCGTGGGCGACCCGGCGCAGCACGACCTCGCCGTCCGGGACGGGCGGCGGCTCGTCGGCGCCAAGGACCCAGTCGAGCAGGTCGACGCTGACGAAGTCGGCGAACCGGGGAACGAGGAGATCGACCACCTCCTCGGTGGTGCGCACCACGTCGAGAGTGGTGCCGATCGAGGCCGCGGCCTCGTTCAGCAGGGCCAGCCGCTGGCGGGCCAGGTACTGCTCGGTGCTGTCGAAGGCGGCCAGGGCGACGCCGACCACCTCGCCCGACGGTTCCCGCACAGGCCACATCTCGGTGGTCCAGGCGTGCTCCCGGTTGAGGGAGGGGGCGCCGGTCCAGCTCTCGTAGCGGATCGGGCGGCCGGTCTCGGCGACATGGCGCAGGTGCCAGTTGAAGCCGCGGCTGTGCTCGGCCTCCTGGACGGTGTCCGGGAAGTGGCGGCCTAGCAGGACGTCCTCGGAGACGCCCATGACCTTGCAGGCGACCTCGTTCAGACGCAGATAGTGCTGGTGGGGGTCGAAGACGGACATCGACATGGACGCCTGCTGGAAGGCCCGCCCCGCGAGGGTCGGTTCCGGGGACGAGGGCCGTTCGGCGGTGAGGGTCCAGCCGACGGGCTCCCCGTCGGGGCCCAGCACCGGGCAGGCGGTCACGGTCAGGGTGACGGGCCGGCCGTCGTGGTGGTGTACCACCACGGGCCGGGTCCACGCCCGTGCCGGAGCCCGCGGAAGCTCCTCGGCGAGCAGATCGGTCACCGCCCGCCCCACGGCCTCTTCGGCCGCATGGCCCGTCAGCAGACGGGCACCCTCGCTCCAGCCCGTCACGATGCCGCGAGCATCGATGACCGCCGCAGCGACGACATGCTCCATGCCGTCCAGAATGGTCCCTTTGTCCCGCCGCATCAACCGCGACGGTCCGCCCCCGCCGTCAGGCGCGGTGGGCGCGCAGCACGTCCAGGGCGCGGTCGGCGTGGGTGTTCATGCGCAGTTCGCTGCGCACGACCTCCAGGACGGTGCGGTCCTGCCCGATGACGAAGGTGACCCGCTTGGTGGGGGCCAGGGAGAAGCCGCGCTTCACGCCGAATCGTTCCCGCACCGCTCCGTCGGCGTCGGACAGCAGCGGCATGCCGAGCGTGTGCTTGCCGGCGAACTCCTGCTGACGGTCGACGGAGTCCCCGCTGATGCCGACGGGGCGGGCGCCGACGGCGGCGAACTCGGCGGCCAGGTCACGGAAGTGGCAGGCCTCGGCGGTGCAGCCCGGGGTCATGGCGGCGGGGTAGAAGAAGAGGACCACCGGCCCCTCGGCGAGCAGGTCCGTCAGGGTGCGCACCGCGCCGGTCTCGTCCGGCAGGGCGAAGTCCTCGACGAGGTCGCCGGTCTCCAGAGCCTTGGTCATGCCCGTCCCTCCAGGGTGTTCGCGATGTCGGTGCGGTCGGCGACGCTGCGGGCCCACAGCACGAGGGGCGCCTGCAGGGGCAGGCGGCCGACGGCGGCGGCCTTGAGCGGGGTGGGGCGGTGACGCCAGTCCCACGCCATCTTGACGTTGGCGGGGAAGACGCCGACGAAGAACGCCGCCGTCGCCAGCGCGGCCGTCCTCCGGGTCCGGGGCAGGGCCACGCCCGCCGCCAGCGCCAGTTCGGCGACGCCGCTGGCGTACGTCCAGGTCCTGGGCGAGCCGGGCAGCGCGCGCGGGACGATCGCGTCGAACGGGCGCGGCACGGCGAAGTGGGCTACGCCCATGCCGGCCAGCAGTCCCGCCAGCAGCAGGGGTGAGCGTTCGGACCGGGGCACGGTTCCTCCTCTGATGACCTCGCGCCCGAGATTACTGGAGGGTGGAGGGGCGGCCGGAGGCGGGGTGTGCTGTCGGGGCACCCCTCAACTCGCGGGCGGCGCGGTGCTGTTGTCGGCCGCGGGGGTGCGCCGGGCGCTCCGCTGATGCCGGCCCGGGGTGTACCCGTACGCCCTGCGGAACACGTCGATGAACGCGCTGGCGGAGGACCAGCCGCAGCGGTGGGCGACCGTGGTGACGGGTGTGTCGTCGGCCAGCAGGCGCAGCGCGTGGTACAGGCGGGACTGGGTGCGCCATTGAGGGAAGGTCATGCCGAACTCGTGCCGGAAGAGGCGGCTGAGGGTGCGTTCGCCGGTGCCGGTCGCGGCGCCGAGGGCGGCCAGGGTGCGCTGGTCGGCGGGGTTCGCGTGGACGAGTGCGCAGACCGCGGCGAGCCGGGGGTCGACCGGGGTGGGCAGCCGCATCGGCTGCTGCGGGGAGGCGCGGAGCTGGTCGCGCAGGACGGCGAGCAGCCGGGCGCGTTCGGGGCTCGTGTCGTCGGGGGCGCGGGTGTAGGCGAGGATCAGCTCGCGCAGGAGCGGGCTGACGGCGAGGACGGTCGGGGCGTCCAGGCCGAGCGGGTTGTCGTCGGCGGACAGGCCGACCAGGTGCAGGTCGAGGTGGCCGTAGGCCCGGTGCGCGTGCGCGGTTCCGGCGGGCACCCACAGGGCGCGGGTGCCGGGGGCGAACCAGGTGCCGGCGTCGGTGGTGACGGCCAGGACGCCGGAGCCCGCGTAGACGATCTGGTGGTCGTCGTGGCGGTGCGCGTCGATGCGCTCGCCGGCGGCCAGCGGCTGGGCGCGGGTGGGCGCCTTCGGGGTGTGACGGATATGGCGGATGTTCGGCACAAGACGGCAGATTATCGGAAGCGCGACAGACGCCCTGGCCACGACGATCGCAGCGTGCCGAAAAACCGAGCCCTCACCCCGAAGAACCGATCCGTCACCCCGCAGAACCGATCCGTCGCCCTGATGTCCCTGGGCCACGCTTGTGTGGACGTGTACCAGGGGGCCGTGGCCGCGCTGGTCCCGTTCTTCATCGCGGAGCGGGCCTATTCCTATGCCGCCGCCTCCGGGATCGTGCTGGCGGCCTCCTTGTTGTCGTCGGTGGCACAGCCGCTGTTCGGTGTGCTGACCGACCGGTGGGCGATGCCGTGGCTGCTGCCGCTCAGCGTGGCCGCCGCCGGTGCGGGGATCGCACTGAGCGGGGTCGGCGGCTCGTACGCGCTCACCCTGGCGGCGGTGGCCGTGTCCGGGATCGGGGTCGCCGCCTATCACCCGGAGGCCGCGCGGGCGGCCCGTGCCGTCTCGGGCGGCCGCCACACGGCGATGGGCTGGTTCGCGCTGGGCGGGAACGTCGGCTTCGCGCTCGCCCCGCCGCTGGTCGCGGGCGTGGTGGCGACCTGGGGGCTGCGGGCCTCGCCGCTGCTGGGCCTGCCGGCCCTGGCGGGTGTGGCGCTGTGCGCGGCGGCGGTGCGCTCGGCGGCCGGCCGGACCGGGCCTGCCCGGACGGCGACCGAGGGGGCGGGCCGGGACGACTGGCCGTCGTTCCTGCGGCTGTCGGGTGCGGTGGTGTGCCGGTCGATCGTCTTCGTCGGCCTGAGCACGTTCGTCCCGCTGTACGTCCGCGAGCGCGCGGGAGGCGGGGCGGCGGCGGGGACGGCCGCACTGTGCGTGCTGTACGCGGGCGGCGCGGTGGGGACGCCGGCCGGGAGCCGACTGGCCGAGCGCTACGGGCGACTCGGCGTCGTACGCCACTCGTACGCCCTGACGGTGGTGGCGGTGGCCGGAGTGCTGCTGGTCCCGGGCCCGCCCCTGTTCCTGTTCGTCGCGCTCGCCTCGGCCGGGCTGTACGTCCCGTTCTCGCTGCACGTGACGCTGGGCCAGGACTGTCTGCCCCGGCGGGTGGGCACGGCGAGCGGCGTCACGCTGGGGCTGACCGTGAGCGTCGGGGGCGCGGCCGCTCCGGCTCTGGGCGCGCTCGCGGACGCCACGTCCCTGCGGACGGGCCTGCTGCCCCTGCTCCTGCCGCCCGTGGCGGCCTGGCTCCTGCTGCGCGGCCTGCGCGAGCCGGTCCCGGCGACCGCTCCTCGGGCCGGGGCCGCTGCGCGCGCCTGATCATCAGGCGCCGGGGGCGGCGGCAGGCTGCTCGGTCTCCTCCTCTGCGGCGTAGGAGAGGAAGTCGTCGACCATGCGGTGGAAGAGCGTGGCGAGCCGGCCCAGCTCCTCCGGGGACCAGTCGGAGAGCGCCATCTGCATCCCTCGGGCACCCGTGTCGCGGACCCGGTCGATGGCCGCGCGGCCGGCCTCGGTGAGCTCGATCCGCTGGGCCCGGCCGTCCTGGGGGTCAGGGACCCGGGTGACGTATCCGGACTTCTGGAGCTGCTGCACCGTGCGTGTCACATGGGAGGCCTCCACGCCGAGGCGCTGGGCCAGCTCCCCCGGCCGCAGCGGCTCGGAGTCGGCGACCTGGCGCAGCAGCGCCACGGCGGCGCGGTCGAGGGGGACGCCGGCCAGTGTCATCAGCCGGTCGTGCTGGCGGGCACGGGTGCTCAGGTAGGTGATGCGAGTGAGCGCGCGCTCGATCTCGATCACTTCCGGCGAGGCGACGGACGGGAGGGGGAGCGGTTCGATGGACATGACCCCACTTTACCATCTTGTTGCGTAACTCAAGTAAATCCGATCGATTGCTTGACTCAAGTAATCGACATGTGTTTGCCTAACTCAAGCAATGCGGTGGGCCGACCACCGCACCTGAACCGTCTGAACCAACCGCCCGCCCGTCCCTCCACAGGGGCCTGACCGCACAGACCGGAGTCGCCTTGAGCGGAGGCGGCTCCCAGGCGCCGAACCCGTGGGGACGGGGACCGGCGCGGTCCCGGGCCCGGCCGCCGGCTCACTCCCCCCGACCGGCGCCGGGACCCGGGGCATCTCCCCCTCCACGCCCGCTCGACCGCCCCGGCCGCCCCTCCCCCGGCCGAGCCCAGCAGCCCCACGACCACGGCTGCACGGCGTGGACCACCCGGGACGAACAGACAGGACCCTCCGATGAAGACCTCCGTACGAGCCGCGCTGGCCGGGGCGCTTGCCTGCGGCGTGCTGACCACCGCGATCGTGATCAGCCGACAGGACGACAGACCCGCCCCCGCCCCGCCGAAGGGCCCGTACGTCGCGCTGGGCGACTCCTACACCGCCGGTCCGAAGATCCCCGACCAGGGCGGCAGCCCCGCCGGCTGCGACCGCTCCGACCGCAACTACCCGGCACTCGTCGCCCGCCGACTCGGCCTGGCCGCCGCCGACTTCCGTGACGTCAGCTGCAGCGGCGCCACCGTCGCCGACCTGAGCGCCCCCCAGGCCACGGACCGCGGCGCCAATCCGGCGCAGCTGTCCGCCCTGTCGGACCGGACCCGGCTCGTCACCCTCGGCATCGGCGGCAACGACATCGGCTTCGCCGCGCTCGTGAAGAGCTGCGTGAAGTCGGGAGTGCTGCACTTCGCGCTCAGCGGCTTCAAGGCCGACACCGAGAACGCCGGAAACGCCGGGGACGCGCCCTGCCGGGCCCAGTACGTCTCCGACGGCGTCGACGAGGTACGGCAGCGGATCGACGCGACGGACGAACGGCTGGCCCAGGCCCTCGCCGAGGTCAAGCGCCGCGCGCCGAAGGCCCGCGTCTACGTCGTCGGCTACCCCGCGATCCTGCCCACGCACACCACCGACTGCGGCAGCGAGATGGGCCTCGCGCCCGGCGACGTCACCTACCTCCACGACACAGAGCGACAGCTGAACCGGATGCTGCGGGAGCGGGCCGACAAGGCGGGGGTGGGCTACGTCGACACGTACACCCCGTCGGTCGGGCGCGATGCCTGCGCCGATCGTCGGGTGCGCTGGGTGGAGCCGCTCGTGCCGCTCGCCCCGGCCGCCTCCGTCCACCCCAACGAGCGCGGCGAGCAGGGCATGGCGGACGCAGTCGCGAAGACCCTCGGCATCTGAGAGCCGCTCGCGGCGAAAGGAGCACGGCATGAGCGGCGACGTCATCGGCGGCACGGACTTCGACGGACGCACCGTCGTCGTCACGGGCGCCGGGTCCGGACTCGGGCGCACCACGGCGGTGGCCCTCGCCCTGCGCGGGGCGAAGGTGCTGGTCGCGGACGCGGACGCGGACGGCGCGCACGGCACGGTCAAGGCGATCGGGAACGTGGGCGGCTACGCCGTCGCGGTCGTCGGCGACCTCGGCGAACAGGAGGTCGTGGACGACGTGGTGGCCACCACGCTGTGCGCCTTCGGGGCCCTGGACGTCCTTGTGCACACGGGCGTGGTCGCTGCCGACCTGCTCAGCCGGGCCGTGCTCCCGCACATGGTGAGCGCCGGCGGTGGCGCCGTCGTCTTCGCCGCGTCCGGCCCCGGCGTGGCCGACCGCGTGACGTCGATCGAGGTGGCGTACCGCGCCCGGGGCATCCGCGCCGAGGCCGTCGGCCCGACGAACGGTCCCGGGCCCAAGGAGCGGGCCGCGGCCGTCCTGCGCCTCGCCCTCGACGGCGACCGGTCCGTCGTGTGACGTGCACGGCCGCCTGACACCGACCCCTGCCCGCACCACCTGTTTCCCGTTCCCGTAAGCGCATTTCGAAGCACCGAGAAAGGCTCCCCTCATGAGCACGATGAAGTCCGTCCGCACCGGCGGGGTCGACGAGATCGACGTGGTGGACGTCGAGCGGCCGACGCCCGGCCCCAAGGACGCGCTCGTCCGGATCCGCGCCTGCGGCATCTGCGGCACCGACGTCACCTTCCTGCACATGGGCGGGATGCCCGCCCGGGCGCACCTGGGCGGCGACCTGGTCCCGGTGGCGCTCGGCCATGAGCCGGCCGGCGAGGTCGTGGAGGTCGGCGCCGAGGTGGACGGTCTGAGGGTGGGCGACCGGGTGGTCGTCAACCCGCAGGACGCGCCCACCGGGATCATCGGCTGCGGCGGAAAGTTCGGCGGGATGAGCGAGTTCCTGCTGATCGAGAACGCCGAGGTCGGCAAGAGCGTCGCCGTCTTCCCTCACACCGTGCCGTTCGACGTGGCCTCGCTCAACGAGCCGATGGCCGTGTCCCGGCACGCCGTCAACCGCTCCGAGGCGAAGCCGGGCGACAAGGTCGTCGTGTTCGGCGCCGGACCGATCGGTCTGGGCGCGGCGATCTGGCTGAAGCTGCGCGGTGTGGAGCACGTGGTGGTCGTCGACGTCATCCCCTCCCGGCTGGAGAAGGCGCTGGCCGTGGGCGTGGACGCCGTCATCGACTCGGCCGAGGAGGACGTGGCCGCGCGCCTGACCGAACTGCACGGGCAGAGCGCCAACGCCCTCGGCCAGCCCCGGCCGGGCACCGACGTCTTCCTCGACGCGGCGGGCGCCCCGGCCGTCTTCAACACGGTGGTGCAGTCGGCGAAGTGGGGCGCGAAGCTGGTCATGGTGGCCGTGCAGAAGAAGGGCGAGATCGACCTCGGCGGCATGCTCCGCAGCGAGCTCACCCTCGTCGCCTCCCAGGGCTACCCGACCGAGATCTTCGAGGTGACCCCGGAACTGGTCGAGCATCAGGAGCGGTTCGCCAAGCTGATCAGCCACCGTGTCCCGTTCTCCGAGGCCGACCGCGCCTTCGAGCTGGCCCTGACGCCGGGCGCGGCCGAGAAGGTCGTCGTCACGCTGGACGACTGAGGCCCGCACAGGGGCCGCCGGCCGGGGTCGCTCCCCGGCCGACGGCCCCTGTCGTTCCCCCCCCACCTCCTCCGTCCCCCTGCTGCTCTTCACGAGAGGAACGGCCTCCATGCGCGCGACCCTGCGACAGGCTGCGCGGGCCACGGTCCACCTGCTCCTGGCCGCCTTCATGGCCTTCGGGTCGTACATCTTCGTCACCGTCCTGCTGATCACCGCCACGGGTGCGGTCGCCGTGGTCGGGATCTGGCTGCTGCCCGAGACCGTGCTGCTGATCCGCCGGATCACGGGCGCCAAGCGGCGGTTGACGGCGTCCTGGACCGGCCGGGAGATCCCCGAGGCGTACCAGCCGATCACCGGTCCCGTGCGCGAGCGGCTGCGGACGGCCGTCCGGGACCCCGGGACGCTCACCGACCTGCGCTGGATGGTCGCGTACTACGCCTACGGCTGGCTGACGGTGCTGATGCTGCCGTTGTGGCCGGCGGGGCTGCTCGTCGACGGGGTGTGGAGCGGGCTGCTGGGCCGGCAGGCACGCGTCCTGCCGCTGATCGTCAGGCTCGCCGACCTGGAGGCGCACTGGTCGGCTGCCCTGCTCCGGCCCTCCCCCAAGGCGCTGCTGGCCCGGCGCGTGGAGCAGCTGACCGCGACCCGTGCGGACGCGGTCGCCGCGCACGGCGCCGAACTGCGCCGGATCGAACGGGATCTCCACGACGGCGCCCAGGCGCGCCTCGTCGCGCTCTCCATGCGGATCGGCCTGGCCCAGCGGGCGTACGGGGCCGATCCGGAGACGGCGCGCAAGCTGCTCGCCGATGCGCAGGACCAGGCCGAGGAGGCGCTGACGGAGCTGCGGCACGTGGTGCGCGGCATCCATCCGCCGATCCTCACCGACCGGGGGCTCGTGGGCGCGGTACGGGCGCTCGCGGCCGGCAGCGGCCTGCGGGCGGCGGTACAGGCGGACGACCTGACCGGCGGGCCCCGGGCCCCGGCCGCAGTGGAGTCGGCCGCCTACTTCGTGATCGCCGAGGCGCTGACCAACGCCGCCAAGCACAGCGGGTCCGACCGGGCGGAGGTCGTCCTCGCGCGCTCCCGGACCGGGCTGCGCGTACGGGTGCGCGACGAGGGGTGCGGCGGCGCCGACGAGAGCGCCGGATCGGGACTGCTGGGGATGCGGCGCCGGGTCGCCGCGCTCGACGGCACGGTGCGGGTGACGAGCCCGCTGGGCGGGCCGACGGTCGTCGAGGTGGACCTGCCGTGCGTGTGGTGAGGACAGGCCGTGGTGAGCGCAGGCCGTGGTGAGCGGCTGACGGCGCGTCGGGCACAGCGCCGTTCAGGCGAAACCGGCGCGTCCGCGGCGTGCATCGGTCCGGCCGTGTCCACAACTCACCCGTGACGCTCCCCCTCATCGCCCCCATGCTCGCCACCCCGGGCCGGCTGCCGCCCGCCGCCCACGACGCGCGCTGGGCCTACGAGACCAAGCAGGACGGGCAACGGGCCGTGGTGTACCTCGCCGGGGACGGCAGCATCAGGCTGCGCGCCCGCTCGGGAGAGGACATCACCGGCGCCTATCCCGAACTGCGCCCCCTGGGCGACGCGCTCGGCGCCACACCGGCCGTGCTGGACGGCGAGATCCTCGCCCTGGACGAACGGGGCCGGGCCGACTTCCAGTTGCTGCAGGCCCGGATGGGGCTGGTCCAGGCGCCGGGCAAGGCCGCACGGCTGGCGGCGACGGCGCCCGTGCACCTCGTGCTGTTCGACGTCCTGCACCTCGGCGGCCGCTCCCTCCTCCCGCTGCCCTATCTGCAGCGCAGGTCCCGGTTGGAGTCACTGGCGCTGGAGGGGCCGTTCTGGTCGACGCCCGGGGCCCTTGTCGGGCACGGGCGCGAGGCCCTGGAGGCGACCCGCGCCCATGGTCTGGAGGGGCTGGTCTGCAAGCGGCTGGACTCCGCGTACGAGCCGGGCGTGCGCTCCCGGGCCTGGATCAAGATCCGGAACATGCGCGTCGCGGACGTCCTGGTCGGCGGCTGGCTGCCCGGCAGGGGGCGGCTGTCGGGGCTGCCCGGCGCCGTCCTGGTCGGCCAGCGGTCCGCGACCGGGCTGCGGTACGTCGGCGGGGTGGGCACCGGCTGGAGCGAGGCCGAGCGGGTCGAACTCGCGGCGCTGCTGCGGGCCGCCGCGACCGATGTGTGCCCCTTCGACCCCGTACCGCAGGCGGCGGGCGCGCACTGGGTCGTGCCCCGGCTGGTCGGCGAGGTCCGCTACAGCACCCGTACCCGGGCGGGGCTGCTGCGCCAGCCGTCCTGGCTGCGGCTGCGGCCGGACCTGACGCCCGAGGAGTCCGCGGCCGACCTCCCGGACATTTCCTCCTGACCTCACCTCAGCAGCCAACTGTTGGGCTGCGCTTCACCACCGATACGTCTGCGACCCCTTGGCGCGGAAGTGAAAAGCGAGGAAGCTGAACTGCTTTTCAACTCCCTTGCCCCACACAGCCGTTGGGCTGCGCCCGCAACCCCGAGGAGGACGCAGTGTCATCACCGAAGTTCAAGGCCCACCGCAGGAGGTGGCTGACCGGACTCGCCGGCGCCGCCGCGCTCGTCGTCGCCGTCCCGTCGGCCGCCTTCGCGGCCCCGCCGGCGGCGCTGCCGTCCAACGCCGAGGCCGCCGAGCTGGCCTACCAGCCCGCGTTCGACTACGACACCGACGGCTGCTACCCGACCCCCGCGATCGGCCCCGACGGCACGATCAACGGCGGCCTGAAGCCGACCGGTTCGCTCAGCGGCGACTGCCACAACGCGTCCGACCTGGACAACACCAACAGCTACTCGCGCTCCAAGTGCAACAACGGCTGGTGCGCGTACATGTACGGCCTGTACTTCGAGAAGGACCAGGCGGTGGCGGGCAGCAGCATCGGTGGGCACCGCAACGACTGGGAGCACGTCGTGGTCTGGGTGCAGAACGGCCAGATCCAGTACGTCTCGACGTCCAACCACGGCTCGTTCACCATCACCGCGGCCTCCGGGGTCCGCTTCGACGGCGCGCACGCGAAGATCGTCTACCACAAGGACGGCATCAGCACCCACTGCTTCCGGCTGGCCAACAACAACGACGAGCCGCCGGAGAACGCCAAGCACACCTGGCAGTACCCGCCGCTGGTCGGCTGGAACGGCTACCCGTCGGGCCTGCGCGACAAGCTGAGCGCGTACGACTTCGGCAGCGCCAACTTCGGCCTGAAGGACGCGAACTTCGCCAACCACCTCGCGTCGGCCAAGCCGTCAGGTATCGCCTTCGATCCCGCCGCGTGAGTCCCGGCCGCCGTCCGGGCCATCTGTTCCTCGGCCGTGGACGGCGGCGCACGCACACCCCATGATGTTCTGATGGATCTTCGCGACGAACTCCCGTCGGCCGTCCGGGCCAAGGAACTGCTGGCCCTCGCCGAGGAGCACCACGCCCGCCCCGCCCGCCCGCTGGGCGCCCACGAGGTCGCCGGGCACCTCGTGAAGGCGTACGCGCTCGAGGCGCCGGGCCGCACGGTGTCCGAGCCGTTCGCCGAGGAGGCGCTGCGCATCGCCGCCGGGCATCTGGCGCTCGGGGAGCAACGGGGCTCGCTGGGCCTCGCCGTCCTGATCGCGCACGCCGGCGGCGACGGCGACTACGTCCTGCTGCTCACCTGGATCGAGGCGGACATGTCGGATCTGGCCCTGTTCACGGGCCCGGTCGGACAGCCGCAGGAGCTGCGGCCGGGGCGGGCGGGGCTCGCGCCGTGCGTGTGGGAGGCGGCCGTGTTCGCCCATGAACGCGACGCGTTCGCCCGCCGGATCCTCGACGGCACGGGCCCGTTGGCGGAGCGGCTGGCCTCGTGGGCCGCGGACACGGTCGAGGGGAACGTCAGGTGAGCGCCGCCGCACGGGTACGGTCCGCCGAGCGCTCCGACCTGCCGCGCGTCGCCGAACTCGCCGTCCAGCACGCGGAGTACGAGCGCGCCGCCCCGCCGGCGCCCGACCTCGCGGAGCGCCTGGCCGCGCTCCTCTTCGACTCGTCCGCGCCCCGGCTGTGCTGCCTGGTGGCCGAAGCGCCCGACGGTGCGATCGTCGGCTACGCGACCTGCGCGCCCGAGCTGTCCACCTGGGAGGGCCGCGAGTACCTCTACCTGGACTGCCTGTTCCTCGCCCCCGGCCACCGCGGCCTGGGTCTGGGCGCCCTGCTGATGGACGCGGTCGCGGACCGGGCCCGGCGCCTGGGCCTGTCCGAGGTGCAGTGGCAGACGCCCGCCTGGAACGAGGGCGCGATCCGCTTCTACGCGCGGCTCGGCGCCCTCGGCACGGACAAGCGACGCTTCAGCCTGCGCGTCTCGTCCTGAAACCGGCGTGCGGCGCGGCGCGCGGGTCGCGAGGGTCTATCGTGTCCCGCATGTCCGTTCCGCAGCTGATCCGTATCGTCTCCCGCGACTCGCCCATGGCTTTGGCTCAAGTGGAGCGAGTGCGTGCGGAGTTGGCCGCCCTGCAGCCCGGTGTGCGCACCGAGGTCGTCCCGGTGAAGACGACCGGCGACAAGTGGATGGGCGACCTCTCCCAGGTCGAGGGCAAGGGCGCGTTCACCAAGGAGGTCGACGCGGCGCTGCTGGCCGGCGAGGCGGATCTCGCGGTGCACTGTGTCAAGGACGTCCCGGCGGACCGGCCGTTGCCCGCGGGCACGGTGTTCGCCGCGTTCCTGAAGCGGGACGACATCCGGGACGCGCTCGTGCACCCGGGCGGCCTCACCCTGGACGAGCTGCCGGTCGGGACGCGCATCGGCACCTCATCGGTGCGCCGGGTCGCCCAGCTCGCCGCCACCCATCCGCACCTGGAGTGCGTGCCGTTCCGCGGCAACGCCAACCGGCGGCTGGAGAAGCTGGCGGCCGGCGAGGCGGACGCTCTGCTGCTCGCGGTGTCCGGCCTGGAGCGCATCGACCGGCGGGACGTGATCAGCGAGGTCCTCTCCGCGGAGACGATGATGCCGCCGATCGGCGCGGGCATCCTCGCTCTGCAGTGCCGCGAGGGCGACGTCGACCTCATCGACGTGGTCAGCGGGCTCGGCGATCCGGCCACCCATCGGGAGGCCACGGCGGAGCGCATGTTCCTGCACGTGCTGCAGGGGCACTGCAACAGCCCCATCGCCGGGTACGCGCAGGTGGACCGCAGCGGTGAACTGTCCCTGCGGGCTTGTGTGTTCACCCCGGACGGCAAGACCCGGCTGAACGCCCACGAGTGGGCGGGCCGTCTCGACCCGGCGACGCTCGGCACGTCGGTGGCGGTGGCGCTGCTGCGTCAGGGCGCGCGCGAGATCATCGACGGCATCCCGCACTGAGCCCGCCACCCGCACTGAGCCGGCCAGAGGCTCAGGCGGTGCCCTCTTCGGCCTGGTCCCGCAGGAAGTTGCTCACCTGGCGGGCCAGGCTGTCGCGGCCCGCCCCGGACGCGGCGGCGCCGGGGGTCTCGTGCAGTCCGATGCCGCCCGTCCACAGCCGGCGGTCGGCCCAGTCGTCGTCGACCCGCACCTGGACCTGGACGTCGACCTGGCTCAGGGCGGCCTCGGGGCCCGCCGCGTAGAGCACGGCGGTGGCCCGGCGCAGGGGGTAGACGTCGAAGCCCTCGATGAACTGCGAGTTGCGCCAGTCGATGAACGCGCCCTCGCCGTCGGGCCCGAGCCGCACGTCGATCTGACCGTCCTCGAGGTGGATCGTGGGCTGCAGGTTGCCGCGGTTCTCGACAGTCACCCGGAGACAGAAGTAGGTCAGTCCCTCGGCCGCGTCGTCGCGTCCCCGCGGGGGCTCACTCAGCTCCAGGCGGTGGACGCGGACCCGCAGACCGGCATGCTCGTCGTACTCCTGCCAGTCCCCGACCACGTTCGGCTCGTACACAGTCCACCTCTCGACGTCCATCGGCTGCTTCCTATCCGTGCGCCGATCGCACTGTCAAATGAGCAGAATGCGCTGTGGCCAGGGACTTCACCCCTTTTGATCGCTGATCAAGCCGTGCGCAGGCACTATCCGCCGACGGGCCGGGAAAGGGCTTGCCACGGCGTGCCGCACATCACGTCGCCGGGCAAGATCAGCGGGCCGGCCGGCCGAGGAGCGAGGAGGCCGCGGTGATGCCGAGCGCGGCGGCGACGATCAGCACCCCGAAGTCGAGGGCGAGGTGTGCGGGCGAGCCGAGGAGAAGACCGCGCAGAGCGTCCACTTCGTAGCTGAGCGGGTTGACCTTGCTGACGCCCTGGAGCCGGCCCTGCATGATGCCGACCGGGTAGAGGGCGTCGGAGCCGAAGAACAGCGGCATGGTGATCGCCTGGATCACCGACTTCACCCCGGCCGCGAACGCCTTGCCGGTGATCAGCGCGGAGCGCGGAGTCGGCGTGACCAGCAGCTTGTTGAGGACGCCGGCGTCGCGCTCCCAGATGATCTGGATGCCGTAGAAGATGGCGATGAACATCGCGGACTGGGCGATGATGCCGGGCGCCAGGTAGTCGATGTAGAGGATGCCGCCGGTGGGGATCGCCTTGATGCAAGTGAAGGTCTGACCGAAGATCAGCAACCAGAGGGCGGGCTGGACGGCGCGGGTGTACAGCTCGGTGCGGTCGTGGCGCAGCTTCTGCAGTTCGACGGCGCACAGGCGGAGACCGGGGCCGACAGCAGCAGGCGGCCGGTGCGGGGCCGGGGCGGCCGCAGCAGCAGGTCGATGCCCTGCGCGACGTCCTCCAGGCCGGGCAGCGGGCCCGTGGCCGGCGCGCCCTGCGTGCGCCGCCGCTCCCCGAGCCCCTGGCGGAGCTCTACGGGGTCCCGAGGACGCGGATCCGGCCGCGGCGCATCAGACCGACCCGGTCGGACCGTCATGCCGGTGGCCTCGCGTACGGCGGTGATGTGCTCCCAGACACCCGTTCGGGCGATCGGGTCGAGGCCGATCGTCAGCTCGTCGAGATGAGCAGCCGGGGCGCGCTGACCAGGGCCTGGGCGAGTTCGAGACGGCGGACCATGCCGCCGGAGCAGGCGCCGGCGAGCCGGTCGGCGACGTCGTCGAGGCCGACGGCGGTCAGGGCCTGGCCGACGCGTTCGGCGCGCTCGCGCCGGGGCACGTCGAAGACGCGGGCGAAGGGGGAGACGTTCTCGCGGCCGGTCAGGCCGGAGTCGGCGGACAGCTGCTGGGCACGTAGCCGAGCAGCCGGCGTACGGCCATCCGGTCCCCGGCGGCGTCATGGCCGAAGACGCGCACCACGCCGGAGGGGACCGGCAGCAGGGTGGTGAGGCAGCGGATGGCGGTGGTCTTGCCGGCCCCGTTGGGTCCGAGCAGACCGAAGACCTCGCCCTCCCGGACGGTCAGGTCGAGCCCGTCGACGGCCTTGGCGTCGCCGAAGGCGTAGGCAAGCCGGGTGCAGGCGACGGCGTCCGTGGCGTGGTCGGCTGTCATGACTCCTCGGTCTCCTCGTGCAGGGTGCCGGCGAGGGCGCGCAGGGCCGGCAGCGCCGCGTGCAGGGCCTGGCGGTCGGCGGCGTCGAGGCGCGCGACGTGCCGCCGACGAGCGCGGCGCGCCGCTCCTGCCATGCCCGCAGGCGGGCCTCGGCCGCGTCGGTGAGCAGCAGGCGGGCGGCGAACCGGTCGTCGGGGGGGCTCCCGCACCAGGCAGCCGTCCTTGACCAGCCGGTTGACGAGGGTCGAGACGGAGTTGCCCGCGAGGTACAGCTCCTGGGCCGCGTCCGAGACGCCGATGCCGGGCGGGTCCCGACGAGGCGCAGCAGCTCGATTTCGGCGCCCCGCAGCCGGGGCACGGTCAGACCGGCCCGCAGCCGCGGCCTGAGCAGCCGCTGGACGCCGACCATCGCGTCGGCGAGCTCTTCCGGGAGGGTCTGTGTCAGAGGTAACTGTCCCCCCAAGGATCGAAACGCGACAAAGAGGGGCAAATCAGTTTTAGGGTGCCCGGCCGCGGGAATCTGCAGGGAAGTGCTTCGGACCGGAGGCACGTCCGTGGGACCCGCTCGCGCGGCCGGCCCCGGGTGTTCTGCGAACCGTCCGAGTGAGCGCTTCCCACGGTGCCCGTCCATTCGCCTGCACCCTCCTGAGGGAGGCGCGCGTGATGCGTACCAGCGTCCGAACCAAGCAGCACCCCCACGACGACGCCCCGGACACCACCGAATCCTTCGTCCGGCTCGCCGGGCTGCCCGACGGGCCGGAGCGCCAGGCGCTCAAGGACGAGCTGGTCGAGGTCTGGCTGCCCATGGCCGAGCGGATCGCCGTCCGCTTCCGGGGGCGCGGCGAAGCCCTGGAGGACCTGTACCAGGTCGCGGCCCTGGGACTCGTGAAGGCCGTGGACCACTACGATCCGCACCGCGGCCGCGCCTTCGAGGCCTACGCGGTGCCGACGATCACGGGTGAGATCAAGCGCCACTTCCGCGACCACATGTGGACGCTGCATGTGCCGCGCCGGGTCCAGGACCTGCGCAACCGTGTGCGGCACGCCGCGAAGGAGCTGTCCCAGACGACTCCGGGCCGGTCGCCGACGATCGCGGAGATCGCCGCGTACGCGGAGCTGAGCGAGGACGAGGTGCGCACCGGCGCCGAGGCTCTGGAGTGCTTCTCGGCGCTGTCTTTGGAGGCCGAACTGCCCGGAACCGACGGCTATGCGCTCGAGGACGCCCTCGGGGGCCCCGATCCCGGCTACGACACGGTCGTCGACCGGGTGGCCGTGGCGCCCTGTCTGCGGGCGCTGCCGGAGCGCGAGCGGACCATCCTGTACCTGCGGTTCTTCGTGGGCATGACGCAGAGCCGGATCGCGGAGCAGTTGGGCATCTCGCAGATGCACGTCTCGCGGCTGCTCAGCGGCTGCTTCGCACGGCTGCGCGAGGAGATCACCGCCGAGGCGCGATGACGTTCGTCCAGCGGAGTTCATCCCAGCGGAGGCGCGCCGGGGATCTGCAGGGGGCCGTGGCGGTCCAGGAGGTCCTCCAGTTCGGCACAGATCTCCTCGGGCATCTCTCCGCTGCGGCCCCAGACGAGGATCAGGTCGGACACGTTGCGCAGCTTGATGTTCGTGTGCTGGGAGAGTTCGCGCAGCACGATCCAGCCTTCGTCGGGCGACATCCGCCCCAGCGCGACGACCACGCCGATCGCCTGGTCCACGACCGCGTGGGAGGCGATCGCCTCCTTCATCTGCGCGATCTCCGCTTCGAGGCTGAGGATCCGATCTGTTTCGTCGTCGGGTTCGCGCGGTACTCGTGCCATCACTCCATCGTGCCACCGGGTGTCTCGGCGAGCGCCCTGGAGGGTTGCGGCCGGACACTGGTGACAGACGCCGCCCGTCGGCCGAGAGAGCAGGAACACGAGTGCCATGAACGACCACCCGACATCCGCCCGTGCGAAAGGCTCCGTCTCCACCCGCTCCGTGTTCGGCGCGCCCTGCTGGGTGAGCCTGACCAGCCGCGATCTGGACGCCACGCAGGAGTTCTACGGGGCCGTGCTGGGCTGGGAGTGGCGCCGGGGCGCGCTCGGTGACCACTTCCGCACGGCGCTGGTCGGCAAGGTGCCGGTCGCCGGGGTGGCCGCCGTCGCCTCGATGTGGCAGATGGCGGTGGCCTGGACGCCGTACTTCGCGGTGCCCAGCGCGGACGACGCGGCGTCCCGGGCCCGAGAGCGCGGCGGGACCGTGGCCGTGGGGCCGATCTCGCTGCCGCCGGGCCGGGCGGCGCTGCTGGCCGACCGGGACGGCGCGACCTTCGGCATCTGGGAGGGGGAGCTGATCGGCAACTGGGAGGCCTGGCGGCAGGCGGCGCCCGCCTTCATCAGGCTGCACACGCGCGACGCCTTCGACTCCGCCATCTTCTACGGCGAGATCCTCGACTGGGCCACGGACCGCCCCGGCTGCTGCGAGGTCCGCTACGAGGCCGGGGAGGTTGTGTTGCGCAGCCGGGGCGATGTCGTGGCCCGGATCGAGTCGGGGGCGCTGGAGGCGGCGCCCGACCCGACGATCCGTCCGCACTGGCAGGTGCACTTCGCCGTCGCGGACGTGGCGGCCTGCGCGCGGGCCGCGGAGAAGCACGGCGGCAGCGTGCTGGTCGAGTCCGCCGACGAGGCGGTGCTGCGCGATCCGGACGGCGCCCAGTTCACGGTGACCTCGCGCCGCGAGCGCTGAGCCCCCGCCCCCGCCCCCGCTGCACGCTCACTGCGAGCGGTGCGGGGGCCGTGACAGCACGATGAGGCTGCGGGGCTCCAGGGTCAGCCGGGCGCCCGCCTTGTACTCCGTCTCGTCGGGGCCGCCGTCGGGTTCCGCGGTGTCGGCGCACACCGTCCAGCGCTCGCCGTACCCGGGTCCGGGCAGCCGGAAGGCGACGGGTTCCCAGTAGCTGTTGAACAGCAGCAGGAACGAGTCGTCCACGACGGGCCGGCCGCAGGGGTCGGGTTCGGCGATGGCGTCGCCGTTGAGGAAGACGCCGACGCTGTGGGCGTCGGAGCGGTCCCAGTCGCGGGCCGTCATCTCGCGCGCGTCCGGCAGCAGCCAGACCAGGTCGGGCAGCGGCTGCCGGGCGTGGGTGACGGTCTCGCCGCGGAAGAAGCGGTGCCGCCGCAGGACGGGGTGGCCGGCGCGCAGGGCGAGCAGGCGTCGGCAGAAGTCGGTGAGGCCCCGCTGTTCGTCGGTCAACCGCCAGTCGATCCAGGAGACTTCGTTGTCCTGGCAGTAGGCGTTGTTGTTGCCGCCCTGGGTGCGGCCGAGTTCGTCGCCGTGGCAGAGCATCGGGATGCCCTGCGACAGCAGCAGGGTGGCGAGGAGGTTGCGCTGTTGCCGGGCGCGCAGCGCGAGGACCGCGGGGCGCTCGGTGGGGCCCTCGGTCCCGCAGTTCCAGGAGCGGTTGTCGCTCTCGCCGTCGCGGTTGTCCTCGCCGTTGGCCTCGTTGTGCTTGTCGTTGTACGAGACGAGGTCGCGCAGGGTGAACCCGTCGTGCGCGGTGACGAAGTTGACGCTGGCGCGCGGGCGGCGCCTGCTGTGGGCGTACAGGTCGGAGGAGCCGGTCAGCCGGGAGGCGAACTCGCCCAGCGAGCCGGGTTCCGCCCGCCAGAAGTCGCGTACGGCGTCGCGGTAGCGGCCGTTCCACTCCGACCACAAGGGCGGGAAGTTGCCCACCTGGTAGCCGCCCTCGCCGACGTCCCAGGGTTCGGCGATGAGCTTGACGCGGCTGATCACCGGGTCCTGCTGGATCAGGTCGAAGAACGCCGACAGCCGGTCCACCTCGTGGAACTGGCGGGCGAGGGTGGCCGCGAGGTCGAAGCGGAAGCCGTCGACGTGCATCTCCGTCACCCAGTACCGCAGTGAGTCCATGATCAGCTGGAGGACGTACGGATGGCGCATGAGCAGGCTGTTGCCGGTGCCGGTGGTGTCGTAGTAGTGCGACCAGTCGCCGTCCACGAGCCGGTAGTAGGAAGCGTTGTCGATGCCGCGGAAGGAGAGGGTGGGGCCCTTCTCGTTGCCCTCGGCGGTGTGGTTGTAGACGACGTCGAGGATCACTTCGAGGCCGGCCGCGTGCAGCGCCTTCACCATGGTCTTGAACTCGGTTACCTGTTCGCCGCGGGTGCCGTGGGCGGCGTAGGCGTGGTGCGGGGCGAAGAAGCCGATGGTGTTGTAGCCCCAGTAGTTGGACAGGCCGCGGTCCTTCAGCACGCCGTCCTGCACGAACTGGTGGACCGGCATCAGCTCGATCGCCGTGACGCCCAGCGAGGTGAGGTGCCCGGTCACCGCGGGGTGC
Source organism: Streptomyces sp. NPDC051677 (assembly GCF_044453465.1). NCBI lineage: Bacteria > Bacillati > Actinomycetota > Actinomycetes > Kitasatosporales > Streptomycetaceae > Streptomyces > Streptomyces sp. NPDC051677. The sequence goes on along the minus strand of NZ_JBITCT010000012.1, from coordinate 3,891 downwards.
GCGAGGCCGGCGTAGGTGCCGCGAAGGGCGGGCGGGACGTCGGGGTGGGTGCGGGTCAGACCGCGGACATGGGCCTCGTAGATCACCGTGTCGGCGTAGGAGCGCCGGCGCGGCTTGTCGTCGCCCCAGTCGAAGGCGGGGTCGGTGACCACGCCGAGCAGGGTGTGACCGGCGCTGTCCGCCGGGTCGGGTCGGTCACCCGCCCGTTCGAAGAGGGAGGGATGGTTGTCGACCTGGCCGTCGACGGCCCGTGCGTAGGGGTCGAGGAGGAGTTTCGCCGGGTTGCACCGGTGGCCGGAGGCGGGGTCCCACGGGCCGTGCACCCGGAAGCCGTAACGCTGTCCGGGGCCGATGCCGGGCAGGTAGGCGTGCCAGACGAAGCCGTCGACCTCGGTCAGCGGGACCCCGCGGGCGCTGCCGTCGTCGTCGACGAGGACGAGGTCGACGCGCTCGGCGACCTCGCTGAACAAGGCGAAGTTGGTGCCCCGCCCGTCGAAGTCGGCGCCCAACGGGTAGGGGCGCCCGCTCCACGCGGGCACCCCTGCACTCCGGTCCGTCCGGTCCGTCCGGTCCATTCGGTTCCTTCGGTCCGTCCGGTTCGGCCGTGAGGTCACCGGGCGGCCTCCAGGACGCCCTGCGCTTCGTCCGCCGGGGCGGCCAGGGCCGCCACGGGCAGTTCGCGGGGCACCTGGAGCACCTCGCGCAGGCTGGGCTCCGGCGCCGTCGGCACGAGGGGGACGCGCTCTCCGGCACGGGCCCGCTGGGAGAACCAGATGACCTTGCTGCCGGTGTCGGTGGCGCAGCAGCCCCACCCGTCGCTCATGGCGGCGATGCGCTCCAGGCAGGCCCGCAGGTCCTGGTCGGGGCGCAGATGACGGTCGTCGCCGCCGATGGCGGTGATCAGATGCTGGCCGTTCCACCACATCTCGATCGAGGTGTGCTTGTCCGTCGCGTGTTCGTCGATGGCCTGCAGCAGCATCTCGACGCCGCGGCAGACCGGCTCGACGAGCGTCTCCAGGTCCCAGTACTTGAGGTGAGCGGCCAGGATGCGCCTGACCTGTCCGACCCGTTCCGGACTGACGTCCATGTCGAGGTGGTAGTAGCAGGGGACTGCGGTCTTCATCGTCGTTCGCTCCTCACCCGCGAGGCTCTCGCTCCTGGTTCGGCCCGACGGGCCGAGTTCCCCGACACGAAGCGTGAGCGGTAATCGCTTCTGAGTCACAACCACAGTGCGGCTGCTACGCCATTCGTGCAACACGAGCACACCACGACCAAGATCCAACAGGACGTTGGGTGATGCGCCGTGCACCATAAGTGAAGGCCTCGGGAGGTTGGACGCTTTCGCGCCTCTGCGGAAAGGGCCGGCCCGCTCGCTTCGAGCGGCGTACCTCTTGGACTCCCGGAAGGTGAACCGCGCGATGCTGCAACCAGCGAAGACCGAAGTCGCCAGAGCTCTGGGCAGTTACCGGTCCTGGGAGCGGGCCATGCTCGCGCGCCCGGGCGACCACGCGGTGCGGGCCGCCTTCGAGGACTGCGGCTACACCCTGTGCGTGCTGATGGGCAAGCGCTGCGCACGGGAGGCCGCGGACGCCGCCGAACAGTATCTACGGGCCGCTACGGACGTTTATCACCGCGAGCGCAGGGGGCCGAGCCGGCGCAGCGGCGTCGCGCGGCTCTCCGCGACGCGCTCCCTCCCGTGTCTTCCGGCGGAGACGTAGCGCTGCGACGCGGGTGCGGTTCGGTCGCCCAACACCGGGCGAACAAAGCCAGTTTCAGCAAGCGGAGGTGCAGAGGTGAAGTCCACCAGGGCGATCGGCCGTATCCCGGTACGGGACGTCGAACCGCGCGTGGAGTGCGGCAGGCGGCCGGCGAAAGCCGTGACCGGGGAGACGGTGCGGATCTCCGCGACGGTGTTCCGCGAGGGCCACGACGCCATCGGCGCCAACGTGGTCCTCAAAGGCCCGGACGGCGGCCGTGGACCCTGGACGCCGATGCGCGAACTCGCTCCCGGCAGCGACCGCTGGGGCGCCGATGTGACCCTGGAGGCCATGGGCCGCTGGACGTTCACCGTGGAGGCCTGGAGCGATCCGATCGCCACCTGGCGCCGCCACGCGGACATCAAGATCCCGGCGGGCATCGACACGGGTCTGGTCCTGGAGGAGGGCGGCCGGCTCTACGCGCGGGCCGCCGCCCGTGCCCCGCGCGGGCCGCAGCGCACCCTGCTGCGGGACGCGGCGAAGACGCTGCTCGACGACACCCTGCCGGTGGCCGAGCGCTACGCGGCGGCCACGGCGCCCGAGGCGGCCGCCGTCCTTGCCCGTCATCCGCTGCGCGAAATGGTCACCGCCGCCGAGTCGCTGCCCCTGCTGGTGGAGCGGGAGCGGGCGCTGTACGGCGCGTGGTACGAGTTCTTCCCGCGCTCCGAGGGCGTCCCGGAGCGCCCGCACGGCACCTTCCGCACCGCCGCGCGCAGGCTTCCCGCGATCGCCGCGATGGGCTTCGACGTCGTCTACCTGCCGCCGATCCACCCCATCGGCACGACCTTCCGCAAGGGCCGCAACAACACGTTGAACGCCGAGCCGGACGATGTGGGCGTGCCCTGGGCGATCGGCTCGCCCGAGGGCGGCCACGACGCCGTCCATCCGGACCTGGGGACCATCGAGGACTTCGCCTGGTTCGTACGGCAGGCGAAGGACCAGGGGATGGAGGTCGCCCTCGACTTCGCCCTGCAGTGCTCCCCCGACCACCCCTGGGTGCAGAAGCACTCCGAGTGGTTCCACCACCGCCCGGACGGGACGATCGCATACGCCGAGAACCCTCCGAAGAAGTACCAGGACATCTACCCCCTCGCCTTCGACGCCGACATGAAGGGTCTGATCTCCGAGACCCAGCGCGTGCTGCGCCACTGGATGTCGTACGGAGTGCGGATCTTCCGCGTCGACAACCCGCACACCAAGCCGGTCGTGTTCTGGGAGCGGGTCATCGCGGAGATCAACCGCACCGACCCCGACGTGATCTTCCTGGCCGAGGCCTTCACCCGGCCCGCGATGATGCACACGCTCGCCCAGATCGGCTTCCAGCAGTCGTACACCTACTTCACCTGGCGCAACACGAAGCAGGAACTGACGGAGTACCTCACCGAACTCTCGGGGGAGGCCGCCTCCTACATGCGGCCCAACCTGTTCGCCAACACGCCCGACATCCTGCACGCCTACCTCCAGCACGGCGGCCGGCCCGCCTTCGAGGCGCGCGCCGTCCTCGCCGCCACCCTCTCCCCGACCTGGGGCATCTACAGCGGCTACGAGCTCTGCGAGAACACACCGCTGAAGGAGGGCGGCGAGGAGTACCTCGACTCGGAGAAGTACCAGCTCAAAGCCCGTGACTGGGCGGCGGCCGAACGTGAGGGCCGCAGTCTCGCCCCGCTGATCACGAAGCTCAACGAGATCCGGCGGGCGAACCCGGCCCTGCACTGGCTGCGGAACCTCCGTTTCCACGGCACGGACAACGCGTCGGTCATCGCGTACAGCAAGCGCGCGGGTTCGAACACGGTTCTGGTGGTCGTCAACCTCGACCCCCACCACACCCAGGAGGCGACGGTGTCGTTGGACATGCCGCAACTCGGCCTGGACCACGGCGCATCCCTGTCCGTGCACGACGAACTGACTGGTGAGACCTACGCCTGGGGCAGCACGAACTACGTGCGCCTGGAGCCCGGCCGGACGCCTGCCCACGTGTTCCACGTCCGGTGACCCGCACCGCCGATCGGAGGCTCCAGACCGCCATGACCGTCAACTCACCCGTTCCGGACACCTTCGAGGACACGCCCGCCAAGGACCGCGACCCCGAGTGGTTCAAGCGTGCCGTGTTCTACGAGGTCCTCGTCCGCTCCTT